>JBFZER010000208.1:0-3230 GCA_041306765.1 Spirochaetota bacterium
CGGAGCCCTCTACGCCTACCGGAGCGATCCCTCGGTGCTACGGTTCCAGACCTTCCGGCCCGCGTCCCCGGCGGACGCGGAGGCGTTCATCCGCGCCAACACCCGGTCCCGGGGCGAGCCCGGTTCCTGGCTCCAGCTGGGGATCTTCCGGGAGGGGCGACTGGCCGGCGACCTGGGGGTGCATTTCCTGAATCCTGATTCGTCGGACTGCGAAATCGGCTACACCGTGGCCCCGGCCTGCCGGGGGGCGGGGATCGGCCGGGAAGCGGTCACGGCCCTTGCGGCACGGCTGTTCCGGGACCTGGGAAAGCATCGCCTGGTAGCCTCCGTGGACCCGGAAAACGCCGCCTCCATCGCCCTGCTGGAGCGGGCGGCCTTCCGCAGGGAAGCGCACTTCCGCAAGAATATCCGGACCCCGGAGGGCTGGGCGGACGAACTGGTCTACGCCCTTCTGGCGGAGGATTTCGAGGCCGGGGCCGCCGGGTCGACGCCCGTCCCCGTCAGCTGAGCCCGAGGGATCCGGGGCCGAGCCAGGCCCGGATGCTCCGTCCACGGCGTCCCCGGGGCACCGCTCAGGACCGCGGCTGCCTTCTAAACCTGCCCCCCAGCCGTCCCCCGAACACGTGGACCAGCAGGCCCGCCAGGACCAGGGCCGCGGCGGCCGCGTCCGCGGGCCCGAAGCGCTCCCCCAGGACCAGGGCGGCGGAGCTGATCCCCACGATGGGAACCAGGAGGGAGAAGGGCGCGATGCGTCCGGCCCCGTGCCGGAGGATCAGGCGGTTCCACAGGCCGTAGCCCACCAGGGAGGCCGCGACCACCAGGTAGGCCAGGGCCCCGACCCACGCCAGGGTCGGCCGGGCCAGGGAAGCCGCGACGGGGCCGGGACCCTCCAGCAGGAGGGAAAGCCCCAGGAGGGGCAGAGGCGAAAAGACGCTGGACCAGACCACCAGTCCCAGGGCGTCCGCCCCGGGCATGGTGCGCACGACCACGTTCGCGGCCCCCCAGAAGAAGGCGGCGCCCAGGATCATCAGGGCCAGGGGGACCGTCATCCCCGAGACGGAGCCGCCCCGGCCGGACAGGGCCACGAGGGTCAGGCCGGCCGCGGCCAGGGCCATTCCCGCGACGCTGTGGATACCGATCCGCTCCTTGAGGATCGCGGCGGCCAGGATCGCGGTGAAGAAGGCCTGGGACTGGAGGAGGACCGAGGAGAGCCCCGCCGGGGCCCCCAGGGCGAGGGCCGTGAATAGCAGGCCGAACTGCCCGACTCCCAGGAGAAGTCCATAGGCCGCCAGGGCGCCCCAGGGGGCAGCGGGCCGCTTCACGAAGAGGACGGCCGGGAAGGCGCAGAAGGCGAAGCGCAGGGTCAGCAGGAACAGGGGGGGCACGTCCGCCAGCCCCAGCTTGACCACCGTGAAGTTGAAGCCCCAGACCGTCACCACCACCAGGGCCGCCCCGAGGGCTCCTGCGGACAGGGGGTCGCTGTTCGAATCTCGCATGGGCGGCAGTATAGCGGTCCCGAGCCCTCGATGTCATGCAGTTGATCCGGAACAAGGCCCGGGATCCGCCCGACCCGGACCCCCGGGAATCGCGAAGTTGCGTTTCCCTCCGGCGGAACCTATACTCTCCCGATAGTGCCCGAATCGGAGGTTTCTCTGAAGAATCCGGGAACGCCGCGTACCTCGACTCCCGCCGTATTCCCCGGGACGGCGGCGGGGGAAGTCCCCGTCCTGGAGCCCGAGGGCGGGGGCTTCACCCTCCGGTGGAAGGGCCGGACGATCCTCAGCCACTCCTCCGGCCGGCCCTGCTGCGGACTCGGGCGCACCGACTTCTCGTACCGTATCCGCCACGGCATGTACCGGGTCCGGCGCGACCGCAGGCTCTCCTGGACCTGGGCCGGCGCATGGACCTCCCGCCGCCTCGGAAACGGGGGACTGGAAATCGAGTTCCCCGGACTTGCCGCGTTCGAGCTGTCCGTGAAGGAAGGGAGGCTGAGGCTCGAGCCCCGCGCCGTCGATGCCGCCGCGGGCCGTCTGGATCTCCGCCTTTCCCTCGATCCCCGGGAGGCCCTCTACGGCTGCGGCGAGCAGTTCTCCTACCTCGAGCTCCGGGGGAAACGGCTGCGGCTCCAGGTCTCCGAGCCCGGAGTCGGGCGGGGACCCAATTACGTCAAGCTCATCGCCGACCTCCACTCGGGGATCGGGGGCTGGCGGGACAACACCTACCTCCCCATGCCCGTATTCGTGGGCTCCCGGGGCCTCTCCGTCCTCGCGGAAACCGACGCCTTCGCTATCTTCGACTTCCGCCGCCGCGGCGAGGCCCTGCTTTCCTTCCGGGAGATCCCCCGGGCCGTGGAGATCGGCTTTTCCGACGGCCTCGCCGGGGCCGTCTCCGACCTCTCGGGGCGGCTCGGGAGGCAGCCGGCGGCGCCGGATTGGTGCCAGGAGGGGGTCTGGCTCGGCATACAGGGCGGGCGGGAGGTCGTGGAATCGAAGCTCGAGAAGGCCCTGCGGGCCGGAGCCCGGGTGGCCGCCGTCTGGTGCCAGGACTGGCAGGGCATCTGCAGGACGGGGCTCGGCAAGCAGCTCTACTGGAACTGGGAATGGGACCGGGACCTTTATCCGGAGCCCGAAGCCTTCACCGCCTCCCTCCGGGCCCGGGGGGTGCGGTTCCTCGGATACGTCAATCCCATGAACGCCCTGGACTCGCCGCAGTACCGGGAGGGGGCCGCCCGGGGCTTCTACGTGAAGGACCGGGAGGGACGGCCTCTCGTAGTCGAAACCGCCAGCTTCCGGATCGCCGCCCTCGATCTCTCCAATCCCGGCGCGCGCCTCTGGTACAAGGAAATCCTCCGGTCGAACCTGGCTGCGGGGGGCCTGGACGGATGGATGGCCGACTTCGGCGAGTACCTGCCGCCGGAAGGCGTCCTGGCCTCCGGGGAGGACCCCCGCCGCCGACACAACCCCTACGCCGCCGATTGGGCGGCCCTCGTGCGGGAGGCCTTGGTCGAGGCGGGCGCGGAGGAGCGGTGCGTCGTCGTCCACCGTTCGGGATGGCTCGGGACGCCCCGACAGGCCCAGATCGTCTGGGCCGGCGACCAGCTGGTCAACTTCATGCGCGACCACGGCCTACCCTCGGTCCTGGTCGCGGGGCTCTCCGCGGGCATGTCGGGCATCGGCCAATGGCACTTCGACGTGGGGGGCTTCATCTCCGCGGCCTGGATAGATCGGAAG
>JBFZER010000209.1:0-9316 GCA_041306765.1 Spirochaetota bacterium
CCTCCCCTGGTCACCCCCACCAGCCAGATCGTGGGCGTGCAGGCCGTCAGCTGCGTGATTGACAAGACCCAGGGCAAGCCTTTCTATACGAACGTATCCAAGAACTTCGCAGAGCTGGTCCGAGGGACCTACGGCAGGACGCCCTGGCCGGTGGATCCGGAATTCCGGCTCAAGATCGCGGGAGTGCGGGAGGAGACCCCCTACGATACCTCCGCCTACCGGAAGCAGGACAATCCCGAACTGCCCGAGTTCGGAGGCGTCCGGCTGGCGAAGGATGAGAAAGAGGAACTGCTCCTGGAGCTCTTCCCGAGCGTCGCGGACAAGTACCTGCGAAGTGCCCGGGCCCGGGAGTGGGAGGAGTGGCGGTCCGCCCATCCTCCGGTCCCGGAGCCCGAGATCCTGAACGGCCCCTGGCCTTCAGATTTCTGGGAATCCGACCTGTCGGCCTCCGCGGGCGCCTGACAGCGGGCGCGTCGAGCCCCGGCGCCCGGGGAAGCGGACCTCAGGAAGGCCGAACCGGGGCCGGCGGTGCCTTCCTGCCTTTCGGTCCGGGGGCCTGGGCGACCAGCATTCCCGCAAGCATCAGGGCGCAGCCCAGAAGTTCCCGGGCGCTCAGCCGTTCCGCCAACAGGAGGGCTCCCCCGAAGGCCGCGAACACCGTCTCCATGCTCATGACGATCGCGGCCCGGGCGGGATGCGCCTTCCTCTGGGCCACCGCCTGGAGGGTATAGGCTATGCCGATGGAGAACAGACCTGTGTACAGTATGGGTACGGCCGCCCCGCGGACGCTTTCCAAGGTCGGAACCTCGAAGGCGAAAGCGCCCGCCATCGTGATCGCTCCGCAGACAAGGAACTGGACCGCCGACAGTTCCACGGGATCCACCCGCTTGGCGTAGGTATCCAGGAACAGGATGTGGCCGGTCCAGAACACCGTGCTGGCCAGAACGATCAGGTCTCCCTTGGCGACCGTGAACTGCTCCGTCACGGAGAGGAAGTACAGCCCCCCCGCGGCCGCCGCACAGCCGATCCAGGCCAGAGCCGGCGTCCTGCGCTTCAAGAGTATGCCCGCGATCGGGACCAGGACCACGTACAGCCCTGTTATGAAGCCCGCTTTGCCCGCGGTGATGAACTTCATGGACCACTGCTGGAGGTTCGCCGCCAGGGTGACGATGAGCCCCCCCGCCAGGCCGGGAAGGAAAGCCGCGCCCAGGCCGCCCGGATCGCGGGAGTCGGCTCGAATCGCCGGACCCGCGGTACGGTTCATCCTTCTCCGGAGATAGATCAGGGGAAGCAGGGAGGCCCCTCCCAGGAGGAACCGGATGCCGTTGAAGGTCAGGGGACCCATGAAGTCCATGCCGACGCGCTGGGCCACGAAGGCGAAGCCCCAGAGGGCGGCGGTCAAGAGAAGCAGGAGTTCCGAGGCTAGGGAGCGGGTTTCCATTGGTGTCCTCTGTCTGTCAGGCTGGTCCGGGAGATCCATGAGCTCGCACGGACGCTCAGTGTCCGGTTTCGATGATTTCCACGTCGTAGGTTCTGCCGCCTACGGTTACGCGGAATCGTAGGCCCTGCGCTTCCGGGACGGAATGCGCAGGGGGCAGGGTCGGGGTATCCCGGGACCGGATCCGAGCGGCAAGGTTCCGCTCGCGGTCCCTCCAGGCGGCCTGAGCTTCCTGGAGCGTAGCGCGCACGAACCTCACCCTGCAGCCGGGACGGGCCTGACCCAGGCGGGGGAGGTCCGCCTGGACCACGTGGGCGATCCGGGTATAGCCGCCGGTGGTCTGGCGGTCCGCTAACAGCACGATGGGCAGGCCGTTCCCGGGCACCTGGACCGTGCCGGTCTGCACACCCGAGGAGACGATGTCCGCTCCCCGGGTGTGGACCAAGGGCTCCCCGTCCAGCCGGCAGCCCATGCGGTCGCTCTGGGGGGAAACCGTATAGGCTTCCCGGAAGAACCGTTCGATGGAATCCGGTTCGAACCGGCTGGTCTCGTGGGAAGGGATGGCGCGCACGTGAATCTCGTCGGGATACGCGGGCCTCAGGTCCACCGGGACGGCCCTGCGGGGTATACCGCCCGCAGGCGGACCCGCGCGCAGGAGGATCCGGTCGCCGGGGCGGAGGGCCCGGCCCTCCCATCCTCCGAATCCCGCGCGGGTGTAGGTCGATCGGCTGCCCAGCACGACGGGAACCTCCAGACCTCCCGCGAAGGCGATGTAGCCTCGAAGGCCGGCGGCGGCGAGTCCGACCGCGACCACGTCCCCGGCCTCGGCGTACAGGGTCTCCCATCGCGGAGCGGTGACTCCGTTGATGCGCACCTCCATGTCCGCCCCGCACACCGCAAAGGCCGCCGGGCCGGCAAGCTCGAACTCCGGCCCCCTCAGGGTGCATTCCAGGCAGGCCTCGGAGGGGACGTTGCCGACCAGGAGGTTCGCGGTTTCCAGGGCGTCCCGGTCCGCGGCCCCGGCCGGCGGAACGCCCTGGGATTGGCTTCCGAAGCGGCCCAGGTCCTGGATCGTCGTGAAGGGGCCCGGGTCGCGGAGGAGTATCCCGGTCATGTCCTGACCTCCTCGATCTCCGGCATCCAACGACCCGAAGCCGCGGCCCCGGCCAACTCCTCGTACTCTCCCGCCGAGATCGGCTGGAACCGAATGTACAGACCCGCGGCCAGCAGGGCCGGGGGCTGTCGGAAGGGATCGAAAAGCACCACGGGGGTTCGTCCGATGATGTTCCAGCCTCCGGGGCTCTCCTGGGGGTAGATGCCCGTCTGCCGATCCGCGATCCCCACGGAACCCGACGGAACTCGGGTCCTGGGACTGGCGCGGCGGGGCGCGGCGATGCGCTCGTCCATGCCCCCGAGATAGGGAAAGCCCGGGGTGAAGCCGAGCATGTAGACGAGATAGGTGCCCGCCGCATGGATGGAAACGACTTCATCCGGCGCAAGACCCGCCTGGCGCGCCACGTCCAGGAGATCCGGGGCGTGAGGAGGCTCGTAGCAGACCGGGATCCCGACGATCCGCCGGCGGGTCCTCGGAGCGGAAGAATCTTTCTCGATCCGGGACCGGACGAGGCTTTCAAGGTCCGGATAGCTCGTCTCCAGGGGGTCGTAGACGATCAGCAAGGACGTATAGGCGGGGATGAGCTCCCGGAGGCCCGCGGGGGGATCGGCCTCCAGGTCCTCCTCCAGCCCCCGGATCCGTCGGTAGGCATCTTCGGTGATCTGATCCCCGAACTCGACGACCAGCGCGGCGTCCCCGTAGGGGTGGATCGCGGCATCCACGTTCATTCCCGTCCGGTCCCGGCGGGTCGTACCACGATCCCCTCGCCCTCCAGCGCGGCCCGGAGCCTGCGCGCGAAGGCCACCGCCTCGGGATTGTCCCCGTGCAGGCAGACCGTCTCAGCCCGGATCGGGACGACTTTCCCGGCCTCGGACAGCACGGTCCCTTCCCGGACGGCGCGAAGCACCCGGGAGACGCACTCGTCTTCGTCGTGGATCACCGAACCCGGGCGGGACCGGGGGACCAGGGTCCCGTCGTCCTGGTAGGCCCGGTCCGCGAAGAATTCCCGGACATAGGGGACACCCGCTTCTCCGGCGGCCGCCTCCAGAGCGCAGCCCGGCAGGCCCACCAGCCGCAGTTCTCCGCCCGCCGCCTTCACGGCCCGGACTATGCCGCGGGCCCGGGCGGGATCCTTGGCCGCGTCGTTGTACAGGGCCCCGTGGGGTTTGACATGCCGGAGTCCGGCTTTCGCGGCCCGGGCGAAGGCTTGAAGGGCGCCGACCTGGAAAAGTGTGATCGCGTAGACCTCGCCTTCCGTCAGGGACAGGGACCTTCGGCCGAAGCCCTGGAGGTCCGGATACCCGGGATGGGCCCCCAGAGCCGCTCCGCCCCGCAGTGCGAGGGACACGGTCCGCTCCATGACCTGGGGATCCCCGGCGTGGAAGCCGCAGGCGATATTCGCGGAGCTTACCAGACCCAGCAGGGCTTCGTCGTTCCCGAGGGCGTAGGCCCCGAATCCTTCGCCCACGTCGGCGTTAAGGTCGATTTCCACGATCCGTCCCCCCTTCCGGTCGTCTGGACCTGATTTCGAGTGCCTTGGAACTCAGATCGTACATTTCTCCAAGGATGCTCGAGTATTCCTCCCAGGTCAGCCCGTCCACGGACAGCCCGGGTTTCCGGGTGCATCCGTCCACGGCCCCCGCCTCCACCATCGCCCCGAGCAGACCCCGCTCGCGGTCGGGGGGACGCAGAAGCTGGGCTCCCGAAAGCAGGGACAGGGCGGCCGCCAGGGCGTAGCCTCCCCAGTTGGAGATGCCGCAGGCCAGGGCATGGTCCGCCGGGGAAGCGCAGAATATCAACCTTCCCAGGGGGATCTCGTCCATGAGGGAGTCCCGAAGCCCCCCCATGCCGAGCTCGTTGCCCCCGTCCCCCACAGCGATGGTCACCCAGCCCCTTTCCGCATCCGGACCGAACAGACGGTCCGCCCCGGGGGCGATATCATCCAGGACCTCTCCCCGCATGGAATACCGGTGCCCGTCCGGAGCGCTTCCGGGCCGCTCCAGGGCGACCACATGGGTCGGCTTGAAGGCGGCGGCCAGGGCATCCAGGGCGGCATCCGCCTCCTCCTGACAATCCGGCAGCTCCAGGACGCGGAACGGAGTTCCGAGGAATTTCGCTCCGGCCCGCAGGAGGGGCAGGGAATGCCGGTCCGTGACCAGAGTCACCTTCTTTCCGAGTACGCGGAGCGCGGAAGCCAGGGCCAGCGAGCCCGGAGGGCCGTCGGTCTCCCCGGCCATGGCGGAACGGACGCAGAACCCGGTGATGATCGCCACCCTCCGTCCGGACAGGAGCTCGAAGGCGGCGGGTCCGAGGCGTCCCGCGGGCGCCCTACCGGAGAGTCCCCGACCCCCGGGATCCCTGCGGGCCAGTTCTTCCAGGCGCGCCATCGCGTCCCCCAGGGTTTCCGCCGCCGAACGGACCGGTTTCACGATTCCGCCAGGTCCCTGTCCCGGATATCCGTTATGAACATGTGGCCGGGGGCGTGGGTGATGACGATATCCGGCCGGGCTCTCTTCAATGCCATCTGGGGGGTGACCCCGCAGGCCCAGAAGACCGGGATCTCCCCGGGGCGGATCTCGGGGGGATCCCCGAAGTCGACTTTCAGAATGTCCCGGATGCCCAGGAAGGCCGGATCGCCGGCGTGCACCGGCGCGCCGTGGGCCTTGCGGTACGGCCGGGTCACCGCGGCGGCTTTCTCCACCAGGTCCGCGGGAATGGGCCGCATGCTCACCACCATGGGGCCGCCGAAGGCGCCTGCGGACCGGCACTCCCGGTTCGTCACGTACATCGGTACGTTCCGGTCCAGCTCGATGTGCCGTACGGGTATCCCGTGATCCAGGAGATCCTGCTCGAAGGTAAAACTGCAACCCAGGAGGAAGGTGACCATGTCGGGGGTGTACAGGCCCCGGATGTCGTCCACCTCCCCGGCCGGCTCTCCCTTGCGGTAGATCCGGTACCTCGGAACGTGGATCCGGATGTCCGCCCCGGGGCCCGCTACGGGGGGGGACACGACCCCCGGCTCGCTGACGTCGATGACCGGACAGGGCTTCTCGTTGCGGGAGCAGAACAAGAGGAAGTCGAAGGCGTATTCCCGGGGCAGGATCACCACGTTCGCCTGTGTATATCCCGGCGCCAGCCCCGAGGTGGGCTTGCGCCATTCCCCCCGGGCGATGGCGTCGCGGATTTCGGAAACGGTTTTTCCTTGCATGGATGAGCTGTCCTTTCCGGGATGTCTTCGAGCTGCCCCGCCCGATTCAACGATGAACCGACCGCCCGCGGGCGGCGGACCCCTTCCCTACTTCGCGACGATCCTGCAGAAGCGCTTCTTCCCCGCCCGGAGCACGAGTTCCCCGTCCGAGTCCAGGGCGCCGGATCCCACGGGGGTTTTTTCGTCCTTCCAGGCTTCGTCGGCTACGAAGGCCCCGCCCTGCTGTACCAGGCGCCGGGCCTCGCTCTTGGTCTGGGCCAGGCCCGCGTCCACGAAGAGATCCAGGACCGGGTAGCCGGCTTCGAACCTCGCCCTCGGAAGCTCCGCCGTGGGCATGGAACTCCGGTCGCCTCCGCCCCCGAAGGCGGCCTTGGCGCCCGCCCGGGCCCTGTCCGCATCGTCCTTGCCGTGGATGACAGCCGTAACTTCCCAGGCCAGGCGTTCCTTGGCGGCATTGATGTCCGAGCCCGGTCCGGCCAGGGAGCGGCACTCCGGGGCGGGCAGGAAGGTGAACATCAGCAGGAATTTCAGGACGTCCGCGTCGGAGACGTTCCGCCAGTATTGAAAGAACTCGTAGGGGGTGGTCATCGCCGGGTCCAGGAAGAGGGCGCCCTTTTCCGTCTTGCCCATCTTCTTGCCGTCGTGGGTCATGACCAGGGGGAAGGTCAATCCGTAGGCCTCCACGCCCTCGACCCGACGGATCAGCTCCATGCCCGCCACGATATTGCCCCACTGGTCGTCCCCGCCGATCTGGAGGCGGCAGCCGTGACGCCGGTAGAGTTCCAGGAAGTCGTAGCTCTGGAGGAGCTGGTAGTTGAACTCCACGAAGGAAAGGCCCGTCTCCAGGCGAGCCTTGTAGGCCTCGAAGGAGAGCATTCGGTTCACCGAGAAATGGCTTCCGATATCCCGCAGGAAGTCGATGTAGTTCAGGTCCGCCAGCCAGTCCTTGTTGTTCGCGGAGAAGCTGGTCTTTCCGTCGAACCCCACGAAGCGGTCCAGCTGTTTCCGAAAGAGCTCCGCGTTGGCGTCGATGGCGTCATAGGAGATCATCTTCCGGGTCTCGGTCTTGCCCGAGGGGTCCCCGATCCGGGCGGTCCCGCCCCCCAGGAGGGCGATGCCCACGTGCCCCGCGTCCCGGAGGTGCCGGAGGGCGAAGAAGGGAACCATGTGGCCGATGTGCAGGGACGGGCCCGTGGGGTCGCAGCCGATGTAGAAGGTAACGGGTCCCGCGTCCATGAGCCTTGAAAGCCCCTCCAGGTCGGTGCACTGCTGAAGGAAGCCTCGTTCCTTGATCGTTTCCAGGGCGGGGTTCATGCTGTTCCTCCATTCAATCGGACCCGGAGCCGTACCGGGCCGAGCCCGCGGGTGTCCGGATTATACCGGGGGCGACCTTCCCGCCTCAAGTGCGAAGGGGCTAGGACGAGAGATTTTTCCAGGAAATGCGGCGCGACGCGTTCCAGGCGTCGAAGGCCAGACCCGCCACGATCAGGCCGCCCCCCGCAAAGAACGCCGGGCGCAGCCTCTCCCCCAGGAGCGCTCCGAATCCTATGGCAAGCAGGGTTTCCAGGTAGAAGATCCGGCTGCCCCGGGAAACCGGTACGTGCTTGTACCCCCAGGTCATGCAGATCTGGGCCAGGAAGACCACGACGCCCACCCCGGCCGCCAGGGCCAGGGGCCCTGCGTCGAAGGTGAATCCCTTGGCCGCCAAGACCGAGGAGACCGGAAGTCCGAAGAGGCAGGGCGAGAGGTAGAGGGTGAAGGAATCCTCCGTGGCCCGGGCCCGCTTCAGGTGGTTCAGGGCGAGCCCCGCGAACACCGCGGAGAGGATGGCCAGGACATCCCCCGCCGTGGGATACCCGGCGCCGTCGTTCAGGACCAGGGCGCTGCCCAGGGTGCAGAGGGCCAGGCTGGGAATCGCCGCGGGACTCAATCGCTCCCGGAAAAAAAGGGCGGCGAAGAGGGCCACGAAGATCGGGTAGGTGTTGCCCAGGAGGGTCGCCCTGCCGCCCGAGGTCCGGGCGATGGCGAGGTAGGAGAGGATCATGGAGACGGCTCCGTACAGCCCCCGCAGGAGCCAATCCTTGCGGTTGGAAACCGTGATCCGCCCCCTGCGCGCCAATATCACCGCAGAGCTCAGTATGATACCCACCGCGAAGCGCATCGCGGAGATCACGTAGCCCGAAAGCGAGGCGGAGGAGAGCTTCACCAGGGCCGTGGTGAGGGCGAAGAGGAAGGCGGCGGCCAGGAGGGACAGGATTCCGAGTCGTTCGTTCCGGGGCATGCCAAGGTATGCCATGGCATGCCGCCCCTGGGCAAGCCCGGACGGCGCGGATCGGGCTTCCGGTTTCAAGTTTGTCCGGATTCCGGATTGCGGGCTGCGATACCCGCCGGTATACTCGGGTGCTATGGAAGAGATCAGCTACGGGGATTTCAAGAAGCTGGACATCCGGGTCGGCCGTGTCCTTTCCGCCGAACGGGTCCCGAACTCGGAGAAGCTCTACAAGGTACAGGTCGACGCCGGCCTGGACAGGCCACGGCAGACGGTGACCAGCCTGGTGGATTACTACACCGCCGAGGAACTCGTCGGCAAGACCGTGGTGGTCCTGGTCAACCTGGCCCCGGCCCGGATGCGCGGCGAGGTATCGGAGTGCATGCTCCTGGCCGCGGAGACCCCCGACGCCTCGGCCTGCGTGCTCCTGGCGCCGGAAAAGGATGCCGCCCCGGGCACTCCCATCGTCTGAACCCCGGCGGCCCCGGGGAGGCGCCGCCCGTCGCACATGTACGTGAAGCAATGGAGGAGATCATGAGAGACCCCGCGCGCCCGTTGTTCGCCGCCGCCCTTGTCCTCGTCCTGCTGGCCCTGCCGACCGCCGTCTCGGCCCAGGAAGCCGAGGACAGCCTCAGCCTGAACGTGGCCCTGGGATACGGCCCGCCCAACCTGGACGGGTACGGGTCCACGGGCTTCGCTCCGATCGACTTCAACATCATCCCCGCGCCCGATGCGGACTCCCGCGACCTGGGCACGGGCTGGGGGGGCGGGGTCGCCCTGGCGACCCTGGAGTACTCCCGAACGATCCCGGCCTTCGTCGGGGAGGGACCCTTCTTCTCCGGCAACAACCTGGAGCTCTCGGCCAAGGCGGAGCTGAGCCCCGTCACGGTCGAAGCCGTGGGTTCCGCCACCTTGACACCGATCGCCTTCCTGAAATTCCAGGCCGGAGCCTCTGTCGGCACGGGCTGGACCCTGGGCTTCGTGGGTCTGGCGATCAATCCGACCGTAAATGCCGATCCTCTTGAAGAAATCCCCTTCGGAGGCGCCCTGCTCCGGGCCTGGGTATCGGGGACCTTCCAGTTCGACCTGGCCGCCCTCCTGCCCGGGGACTGGAACCATGTGGTGGTCCAGGCGGTCGCCAAGTTCGAGTACCGCGCCCTGACCGCCGCGGACCCCGGAGAAGCCTGGCTCTGGCAGGCCGATGCGGGAATGAACTTCAACGGCTGGCGCCACCTGGGCACCTACGTCCTGGGCTACCAGATGCCCCGGAAACTCAACTTCGCGGGG
>JBFZER010000210.1:0-2921 GCA_041306765.1 Spirochaetota bacterium
TTTCCGAGATCGTCCACCACCTCGGTCACGTTATGGTCCCGGAAGGTCATGAGGTCGAAGGTGTTGCCCCGGTAGGCGGCGTTGCCGGGTTCGGAACTGGACGCGCAGAACTCTTCAATGGAATGGACCAGCGGGAAAAGCCCGTTCAGGGTCGTGAAGAGGAAGATGCCCCCGGGCTTCAGGGCCCGGGCCGCTCCCGTAAGGATCTCGAAGTTCATCTCGTCCGTCTCCATGAGGGGGAAGGCCCCCTCGCAGAGCATGACGGCCGCGTCGAACTCCGCCTCGAAGGGAAGATGCCGGGCGTCCTCCCGCCGGAAATCGACGGAAATTCCCCGCTCTCGGGCCTTCTCCCGCGCCCGAGCCAGCTGGGACTCGGAGAGGTCGACACCCGTGACCGTGTAGCCCCGGCCGGTCAGCTCCAGGGCATGGCGGCCCGTCCCGCACCCGATGTCCAGGATGCGCTTCGAGCGGTCGCCGCCCAGTTCCGACTCGATGAAGTCACACTCACCCGAGGTACCCCGGGTGAAGTTCTCGGAATCGTACTTCCTGCCGTAGTTCTCGAACAGGGACTCGTACCATCGCTTCATGCCGCCTCCGGACGACCCCGGGTACGGATCGCGGTCCCGGGCGTCGGTCCTATTCTATCGCCGCCAGGCTATCCACGGAAAGTACGACCGCCCCCCGGTCCTCCTCCGCCCGGCCCCGGACCCACAGAGGCTTGTAGTCGCAGAGGAGGGACCGGTATCTCCGGTAAGTGTCCGGGAAAAGCACGGCCTCGTACAGGGCCGTCTCGTCCTCGAAGGAGACGAACTCCATGGGCTCCTCGGAGGCGGTCAAGACGGGCTTGGCCGTGATGGGCCAGCCTACGAGCTCCACCCGGCGGCCCGCCAGGGATTCCAGCTCCCGTCCGAGGGTCCGGGGAGCATCCAGGGCCCGGGGATAGAGTTCCAGGGGATGCTCGTCGAGGGTGGTACCCAGGTATCGCATCCGGGCCTCCAGCCGCCTGCGCCCGGACATTCCGTCCCTTCGCCGGGCGGACGGGGCGCCGGTACCCGGGGCGGGATCCTCGAAGAGCTCCGTTCCCGGGCCGCGGGGATCCTCCCTCGCGGCGGCCCGGGCCAGAAGGCCGAGGAGCTTCGAGGCGCAGCTCGACCCCGCGTCCAGGGAATCCAGGGCCCCCGAACCCGCCAGCGCCTCGGCTTCGATGCGGTCGAGTCGGACCCGTCGGCCCAGATCGTCCACCCCCGCGTAGGGGCCGTTCCTCCTCCGCTCCTCGAGCAGGGCCCGGACCGCCTCCTCTCCCAGGCCGGAAACCATGCCCAGGCCGAAGCGGATCGCCCCGTCCCGGCCCCGGCAGCGGGCCTCGCTTTGGTTCACGTCCGGAGGAAGGAGGCGAAGGCCCATGCGCCGGGCTTCGCTCGCGTAGGCCAGGGTCGAGTAGAACCCTCCCCGGTTGGACATCACGGCGGCCATGAACTCCGCGCCGTGGTGGGCCCGCAGGTAGGCGGAGCGGAAGGACAGCTGGGCGTAGCTGGCGGAATGGGCTTTCACGAACGAATACCCCGCGAAGGACTCGATCATCCCCCAGACTGCGGCGATCGTCGCCTCCTCCACTCCCCGGGCCCGGGCGCCCGACTCGAACTGTTCCCGGTAGGCCGCGAGCCTCGTCCGGACGTCTTTCTTGGAAAGGACCTTCCGGATCCCGTCCGCCTCCGCCGGCGTGAAGCCGGCCAGGGCGACGGCCGCCTTGCTCACGTCCTCCTGGTAGCAGAGGATGCCGTAGGTCTCCGAAAGCTGCCCGTCCAGCAGGGGATGGAGAGGCTCGTAGGGCTTTCCCTTGAGCCGGTCAATGTACTCGTCGATGTAGCGGTTGGCCGCGGGCCGTATGATCGAAGAGTGGATTACGAGGTGCTCGAAATCCCCCCGGCCCGTCTTCTTCTGGAGGAGCCGCATGGCCGGGCTTTCCACGTAGAATACCCCCAGGGTGTCGCCCCGGGCCAGGAGGCGGACGGTATCCGCGTCCGAAAGGGGATCCCACCGCTCCTCGTCCAGGGGGATGCCGTTCTCCCGGAGATTTTCAAGGACGTCCCGGACCACCGCCAGGCTGCGGTTTCCCAGCAGGTCGATCTTCACCAGCCCCGCGGCCTCCACCCCTTCCTTGTCCCATGCCGTGACCCGGATGCCCGAACCGCTGGGTACGACGGGAACCGTATCCGTCAGCCGCCCGGGCACGATGATGAGCCCGCCGGAATGCACCCCCAGGTGGCGGGGGAATCCCGCGATCCGGGGGGCAAGATCCAGGATCTCCCTCCAGACCGGGTCCGCCTCCGCAAGGGCCCGCTGCCGGTCCAGGTACAGCGCCCGCTCCACGGCCCCTATCTCGCCGTCCGGCATCCCGTAGGCCCGGGCCGTCTCCCGGAGGGCGGAACGGGCCTGGAAGCAGACGTGGTTGGCCACCCGGGCGGCCCGCTCCCGGCCGAAATCCTCGATCACCGAGTCCAGGACAGCGTCCCTCTCGTCCCAGGCGAAGTCCACGTCGATGTCCGGAGGGTCCTTCCTGCCGGGGTTCAGGAAGCGCTCGAAGTAAAGGCCGTGGGCCAGGGGATCCACGTCCGTTATGCCCAGGGCGTAGGAAACCACGCTGGCCGCGGCGCTGCCGCGGCCGCAGGTCCGGGAGGTCTTCCGGACTATGTCCCGAACGACCAGGAAATAGTCGGAGAATCCCTTGGACTCGATGATCCCCAGCTCGTACTCCACCCGGGACCGGACCGGGCCTTCCACGGACCCGTACCGTTTCCCGACCCCCTCATAGACCCGGGAGCGCAGCAGGGCGGCGGCGCCCCGGTCTCCGGCCGGGGCGTACTTCGGAAAGATGAAGCCCTCGAAGATCGAGCGGAACTCCACCGACTCCGCCAGGGCCT
>JBFZER010000211.1:0-4317 GCA_041306765.1 Spirochaetota bacterium
TCGCCTTTACCGATCAGGAGAGCCCGGTCCACGCCCAAGCCCCGGGCGAGCTCGGAAAGGGTCTCCTCGGATACGATGAAGCTCTTGATCCGGGCCAGCTCGCCTTCCGCTCGGTCGGAAAGTTTCCTGAACAGGTAGGAAGCCGCCACCATCCCAAGCACGGCGTCACCCAGGAACTCGAGGCGTTCATTGTTCTCGTTGCGGGAGGGATCTTCGTTGGTTCGGGACCGGTGGGTCAGGGCCCGGTTCAAGAGCTCAAGGGACTTGAACCGGACCCCTAGATTTTTCTGGAAGGCCGCGAGTTGGTCGCGACGTTCGCGGGAAAGCCCGCTAGTTCCGAACAACACGGCGCGGACTGATAGCTTACTTTATCTGGGACTTGATGAACTCGTAGGCGTCCTTGACGGTCTCGAACTCGTTGGCCTTCTCGTCCGGGATCGTGATGCCGAGCTCTTCCTCGATGCCGTAGACCAACTCGTAGGTGTCGAGGCTGTCGGCGCCGAGGTCCTGGCGGAAGCTGGCCTCCAGGGTGATCTTGTCTTCCTCGACCTCGAGCTTGTCCGCGATGATTTTCTTGATCTTGGCGAAAAGTTCGTCCATGTGAATTCTCCTTTACTTGGTTTCGGGGGTCAGCACCTGCCGCCCGCGATAGAAACCGCACTTCGGGCACACACGGTGCGACAACACGGGATTGCCGCAGTTGCCGCAGGGGACGACGGCCGGGACAGTCAATTTCATATTGATCGACTGCCGACGGCTGGTCCGGGCCTTCGAAGTCTTTGATCTAGGTACAGCCATTTCTAAACCTCATTCCCGTAGTATTGTCCGCTTAGGATACCGACTCGCAACCCTAACGGAGCCGGGAGATTTTGTCAAGATGGATAGCCGAAACCGCGAGGAATTGCCGAACCTACCTCGACATCCGTCCTTTCAATGCCAGGGCGACGGAGGGGGGGACCATCCCGGAGACGTCCCCGTCGAAGGCCACCAGCTCCTTGATCGCGCTGGAGCGCAGGACGAAGTACCGGGGGTCCGTGGGAATGATGAAGGTCTCGATGGCGGGGTCGAGCCCCTTGTTCATGATGGACAGCTCGAATTCGTAGGAGAAGTCCGGCACGCTGCGGACCCCCCGGAGGAGGACCCGGCAGCCGTACTTCCGGGCGAATTCCACGATCAGGGTTTCGCATAGGTGAACGGAGACGTTCGGATAGCCCTTGAGTAGGTCCTTGAGGAGACTCATGCGCTCGTCCGGACTGAACAGATAGCTCTTCTCCCGGTTCACGGCTACCACGACGTATAATTCCTCGAAGATCCCCCGGGCGCGCTCGATGATGTTGAGGTGCCCGTAAGTGGGGGGGTCGAAGGAACCCGGGAACACGGCTTTTACCATAGAGGGCAATCTAAAGCATCGGAGGCGGGCGGTCAAGGTCGGTGGACAGTGGACAGTGGACGGAAGTGAAGTGGCCGTGTGCCGATGCACCCGGGGCAAAGGGCGAATCGGGCATCCGAACGGTGGCCTCATTCCTGACCACCGACCACCGACCACTGTTTACCGTCCACCGTTTACCGGATATGATTCCTCCCGTGAAACGCGGTACCTTGATCCTCCTTGCCCTCCTGGGCGGCGCCCTGACGTCCCTGGCCGTGCCGAACGAGGTATTTCCCCGGGGGAATCCCCTCCTCGGCTGGATTGCCGCGGCTCCCCTGTACTTCGCCCTGGCGGCTTCCCCGGGTTTCGGATTCTCCGCCCTGGTCGGCGCGGTCTATGGAGCGGCCGCCCACGGATTTTCAAGCTATTGGCTCTGGTTCTTCAAGGACTACGCGGTCTGGACCCTGGGAAGCACGGTCCTGGCCTACGCCGTCTTCTATGCCCATATCGCCCTCTGGCTATCCTTCCTGCTCCGGCGCGGAGGCGTCTGCCGCACGCTGGCCTACGCGCTGCTGTGGGCGGGCCTGGAGTTCTACAAGTCCACGGGCTTCCTGGGCTATCCCTGGGGCCTCCTCGCGTACAGCGTGAACGAGGTTCTCCCGCTCATCCAGATCGCCGACCGGACCGGGGTCTACGGGATATCCTTCCTCCTGGCCTGGTCCGGCGCTTCCCTGGCGGAGATCGCCGGAGCGCCGCGGGGCCCGGACGGAGGGGGAACCCGGGCTCCCGCCCTCCCCGCGCAGGACGATCCGGGTTCCCTCGGGTCCGCCTGCGTCCCGTCCGTACCGCTCGCTCCGCCGGCCTTGCCGTCCGACCGCCGGGACCGCAGGGCCCTGGGAGTCGGCAATCTCGCCCTGACGGCCCTGGCAGCGGCGGCGGTCCTCGCCTACGGGTATTCCCGGATGTCCCGTCCGGTGCCGGAAGCCGGGCGCGTATCGGCGGTCCTGGTCCAGCAAAATTCGGACTCCTGGACGGACGGGGAGGAACGCACCCTCATGGCCTGCATGGATCTGACCCGGAAGGCCGTCGCCGCCGGGGGACGGCGTCCGGACATCGTCCTGTGGAACGAGTCGAACCTGGACGCGCCGTATGCGGAGTTCTTCCGGAAGTACTCCCGCTACCCCGCCTCCGACCCCCTGGTCCCCTTTTTCCGGGAAACCGGGACGCGGTTCCTGCTGGGAGCCCCCGTCACCGTGGATTGGGAAACCTATTCTTTCATGAACGGAGTGATCCTGGTGGGCCCGGACGGGTCCCTGGAGGGTCATTACGGCAAGATCCAGCTGGTCCCTTTCGCGGAGGGCGTTCCTTTCTGGGAATACGAGTGGTTCCGGACCTTCATGGACAAGGTCGTGGGTCTGGGCGCGGGGGGCTGGACCCCCGGGTCGGAGCGGGTCCTGTTCGAACTGCCCGTCTCGGCCGGCGGCTCCTTCCGCTTCGCCGCCCCCATCTGCTTCGAGGACGCCTTCGCGGGGCTCTGCCGCGACTTCGCCCGGGAAGGGGCCGACTTCTTCGTGAACCTTACCAACGACTCCTGGTCGCGGACCGTCTCCGCCCTGGTCCAGCACTTCGCGGCCGCCCGGTTCCGGGCGGTGGAGAACCGCCGCACCCTGGTGCGCTCCACGAACGGCGGCATCTCCTGCGTGGTGGGTCCCTTCGGCGAAGTGCTGGCGGAACTGCCCGTCTTCCGGGCCGAGAGCCGGTTCCTGGAGATCCCCGTGTACCGGGAGGACCGCCAGACCGTGTATACGACCTACGGCGACTGGTTCGCATACTCGGCGCTCTTTCTTTCCGGTCTCTTCGCCCTTATACTTGTCCTGGAGGAACGAATCTCCACAAGGAGGAACAGCCGTGAGCATCCGTGACTACCTGGAAAGCGAGCCCTTCTTCGAGATTCAGAGGTACACCTCCACGCCGCCCCAGGACGCCGTGGCCTTCACGGGAACCCCCCGCAAGCACCCCTACGACGACGGCAAGATCGTCCTGGTGGGGGATCCCGGGGCGGAAAACCCGGGGATCTACGAATTCCTGGTCGGGGATATCGTGCACGCCGAGGACCTGGCCTCTCCGGTCACCCAGAGCGGGGAGAGCTATCCCCGGGTCCGGATATGGATACGCCGGGGAAGCGTCGGCATACGGTACGAACCCTTCGAGGTGGACACTCCGCCCCGGTTCTTCGGGGTGTCCCCGGACCTGAAAATCTCCAAGCTGTCCCCGGGCTCCCGGGACCGGACCGCGGGCGGCTCCCGGGGCTAGCATGAAGGGCCGGGCCCGATTCTGGGAACCCGCGGAGGCCGGCCGGGTCCGCTGCCTCCTGTGCCACAGGATCTGCGTCATCCCCCCGGGCGCACCGGGGGTCTGCGGGGTACGGCGCAACGAGGGCGGATCGATGGCCCTACCCTATTACGGCCGGGTCTCCTCCGCGGCTGTGGATCCCGTAGAAAAGAAACCCCTCTTCCATTTCCACCCCGGCGAGCGGGTCTTTTCCATAGGGTTCACGGGCTGCAACCTCGTCTGTCCCTTCTGCCAGAACTGGACGATATCCCAGGATCCCGATGCTCCTTCGGACTTCCTCTCCCCCGCCGAAGCCGTGCGGGCCGCCCGGGAATCCGGCTGCGGCATGATCGCCTACACCTACTCGGAGCCCCTGGTGCATGCCGAGTACGTCCTGGACTGCATGGACCGGGCCCGGGCGGAGGGACTTGCGAACGTCCTGGTGACCAACGGCCACGCCCGGGAGGAGCCGGCCCGGGAAGTCCTGGACCGCACGGACGCGGCAAACGTGGACCTCAAGGCCTGGGATCCCTCCTGGTACCGTACAGAGTTGGGAGGGGACCTGGAGACGGTGAAGCGGTTCCTCGGGATCGCCGCGGAAAAGACCCGATTGGAGG
>JBFZER010000212.1:0-13785 GCA_041306765.1 Spirochaetota bacterium
CAAGTCCGAAATAGGTGTCGTAGGCGCGGGTGTCCAGGATCTGGGCCTTCTTGAGGCCCGCCAGGACCTCGGCCTTGGTGGCGATGTAGGCGGGATTGAACTTGACCTCGAACTTGGTCTCATCCCGGAACTCCATGCCCGTGGCGGTCGGCTTGGCGGCCTTGGTCCAGGCGGCGTAGCCCCCGTCCAGGACCGCGACGTCGGCGATCCCGGCGTAGACCAGGGTCCAGGCGGCTCGGGTGACCCAGGCGAAGCGGGAACCGTCGGTCTCGACCACCACCACCTTGGAATCCGCGGTGATGCCCGCCTCGGCGATCAGCTCGGCGAGCTCGTCGGCGGCGGGGACCTCGTTGGACAGGTTGTCCTTGGCGACGTAGAGCCCCTGGAGGCTGACGGCGCCGGGGACGTGGCCGGCCCGGTAGTCGTCCAGCTTGCGCATGTCGACCACGATCACTTTGGAGAGGTTGGCCGCCAGCCAGTCCGCGGACACGACGGCGTCGATGCCCCGGGCGAAGGCCGGGGCGGTCAGGGCCAGGACAAGTAAGATGAGCACCGCTTTCTTCATTACAGACTCCTTACAATACGAATTTGATTCCGGCGGCCCCGCGGCAGCGCCGCAGGCTCACCGGCCCCTGGGCTCAGGGGACGAGTTCCAGGTTCTTCTTGCTGCCCCCCTCGGGCAGCATCTTGCCCTCCAGGTAGTACAGGCCTTCCTGGTGACAGGTGTTGCAGTCCCGGGTCCGATCCGTCCGCTTGGCGATGTTGTGGGGCACGGTGTTCCAGAAGTTGGGCAGGGCGTCGAAGTTCGCCTGGGCGATGCCCGCCTTCTTGAAGGTGTCCCGCACCGTGGGGATCAGCCGGAGGGTCGTCAACTCCTTGGGGTTCCGGGGGTTCTTGCCCAGCACGATGGCCGGGTTGGACCGGGCCCCTTCCCCGAGGTGGCAGGACGAGCACTGCCGGTACGAACTGGCTGTGTGGCACGCAGAGCAGGAGACGCTGTCCTCATGCTGGGCGTGGGTCTGCTTCGTGGACTCCTTGCCGAGGTACTCCATCGGGTGGCAGGTCGTGCAGGAGGGCTTCATCGGCACGTCCGCGCGGGCGGTGTACGCGTTCCCGTCCCCGTGGAACTGTTCCCCGGGGTGGCAGTCCGCGCAGGTCATGCCCTTGCGGTAGTGCACGTCCGGGGTTCCGCCGTACTCTCCGGTGAACTCGGGATACACCCGGCCGCCGTGGCAGAGGGCGCAGGTCTTGCTCTCGTCCTTGCGCACGAACTGATGGCCGTTCATGAGACCGAGGTTCACTCCCGACACGATGGGGCTTTTAACGTGGCAGTCCCCGCAGGAAGCGTGACAGCTCCGGCAGGATTGCTCGAAAACCTTGGCGTCGAAGGTCTTCTTCTCCGCCTCCGAGAACCGGCCCGAAACTCCGTGCTTCATCCCCGCGGCTGTGTAGTGCAGCGCCAGGGTGTAGTTCTTGGCGATCTCGGGGTGACAGGTTCCGCAGGCGGCCACAGGATCGTCCGAGGGCCGGTCGATCATGCCCGCGTGCGCGGCCTTCTGGTCCTTGGCCGTCGCGTTGCCCTTGTGGCAGGAGGTGCAGTCGTTTTGTAGATGGGGGTCCTGGGCTATCAGGTCCTTAGAGACCACGAAGCCCATGTAATAATCCGCCCGAACCGGGGGAGGGGGACCCGCTCACCCTTCCCCTTCTTCGGCCCCGCCGCTTTGAGGCGGCGCGACAAGCTTCTGCATGGTCGCAGGATTGCCGTGGCAATCCACGCAGCTCGACGCCGCGTGCGCGCAAAGGGCGCCCGCGCCGAAGAACGCGACCAGGAGCATTGCCCGTGCGGAGGTCGAATTATTCGCCATGGAACCTCCTTTCCTTCATCTCGGGACCCCGGGCGGCGCAGCCGCGCGCCCGGATCGCCCCGGCGAATAGATTATAATCGGAGGGGGGAATCGAGTAAAGATATAAAAATATATTTTTATATATATTACTAAATCGCTTTCTATTGACAGTGCCCCGGGGTCCCTTTATCCTGGGTTTCTTCCGGAGGATCCGCCCCGTGAACACTTTTTTCCGGCGCCTGAAATCCGTACGCCTGGCCATAGGGCTGATCGCCTACCTCACCTTCGCGAGCATCCTTGCCACCCTGGTGCCCCAGGGAGCCGCCCCGGAGGAATACCGGTCCCTCTACCCCGGACTGCTTTCCGACCTTATCCTGCAGACCGGGTTCGACAGGTTCTTCAATTCCCTCCTCCTCTTCCTCCTGCCCTCCTTCCTCTTCTTCGCCAACCTTTCGGCCTGCACGGTGGACCGCCTGCTTCGGGAGTTCCGGAAAAAAGGCCGGCGCCGGCACGGGCCGGACATTCTGCATGTCGGGCTCATGCTCCTGGCCGTCGGGGCCGTGCTCTCGGCCTCCCTGCACCGGGAGGAAGCCATGACCCTGGTACCGGGCAGCCGGGTAAACCTTCCCGACGGGGCGGTCCTGATCCTGTCGGACTTCCGGTTCGAGCAGTACCCGGACGGGCGCCCCAAGGACTGGACCAGCGTCTTTGACCTGGAAGACAAGGACGGCAGATCCCTGAAGAAAAGCTACGAACTCCGGGTGAACACTCCTTTGAGACACGGGGGCTTCACCTTCTACCAGGCCTCCTATACCCCCTACCCGGTCCTGGAGCTTAAGAGCCGGGACGGGCTCCCGGTCGAGCTCTACCAGGGCGAGGAGGTCAAGCTGGGGGATACGGCCTACTACTTCATGGCCCTGACCGGGGATCCCGGCGCCCCGGAAACCCGGGCGGTGGTCCGGGTGGATGACGGCCGGGCGCCCAAGGTCCTGAGGGCGGCGGCCGGAGAACCGGTCGGGACGCTTTCGGTGGCGGGCTTCCGGCAGCAGCTGGCCACGGGCATCCAGGCGGTGCGGGATCCCGGGTACGCCCTGGTCCTCCCGGCCATGCTGTTGGTGGCCCTGGGCACGGCCCTGACGTTCATCCAGAAGATCAAGGAGGAAGCATGACCTTCGCGGGCATCCTGGGCACCTCGGCGTTCATCCTGTTCCTGGCGGCCGCGGCCGTGCAGACGGTCTGGCTCTTCCGGCGGGACGGACGGCCCGACCCGGTCACCCACTGGATGCTTCTTGCCGCGGCCCTCATCCTGGCCGCCGACCTGGTCGTCCGGTCCCTGGAGACCCGTTTCGTGGCCCTCACAAGCACCTACGAGTCCCTGCTCTTCTACGCCGCCGCGATAGCCCTGATGCTCTTCGCCTACCGGCTCCAGAGGAAGCTGGCCTACCGGCCCCTGGTGGCCTTCGGATCCACCTTCACCGCCGTCGTCCTCCTGGCGATCGCCTCCTCCCCCCTCATCCCAAAGGAAGCTTTGCCCCCTATCCCGGCCCTCCAGTCCGGGTGGCTCCTGCTGCACGTGTCCTTCTCCTTCATCGGGGAAGCTTTTTTCGCGGCCAGCTTCGTGTCCGCCCTGGCATTCCTGTTCACCAGGGACGAGGCGCGGCGCCTGGATCTGGACCGGATCACCTACACGGCCATAGCGGTAGGGTACCCGATCTTCACCGCCGGAGCCCTGGCCTTCGGGGCCATCTGGGCCGAGCAGGCCTGGGGCCGGTGGTGGAGCTGGGACCCCAAGGAAACCTGGGCCCTGGTGACCTGGCTGGTCTACACGCTCTACCTGCACATGAGGCTGATCCGGAAGCGCAAGGACTCCTGGCCCTCCATCCTGGCGGTGGCCGGATTCCTGTGCACCATCTTCACGTTCTTCGGGGTGAATTACCTTCTGCCGGGGCTGCACAGCTACGGCTGATAGGAATTCTGCATACATTTTCTGACAAAATCGATAATTGACGGATCGGAAATCAAGACGTATACTCAATTCCTTCACGTTACCAGGAGGTACTCATGTCTCGCAGAATTCTGACCGCAGTCGTCGCGGCCGTCGTTCTTCTTCCCTCCCTCGCGTTCGGCCAGGCCGTGACGCTCAAGCTGGCCCACCTGAACCCCCAGAACCCCTTCGAGGTGGCTTCCGCAGCCATGGCCGAGGTGTTCAAGAGCGAGGTCGAGGCTAATTCCAACGGCCGGATCAAGGTCGAACTGTACCCGAACGGCGTCCTTGGCAAGGAAGCGGAGACCATGATCCAGGTCAAGTCCGGGGTCGTCCAGTCCTATATCTCCTCCTCCGGCGGCATCGCCCAGTTCTATCCCCTCATCGACGTGACCAACATGCCCTTCGCCTTCTCCAGTTACAACGTGGGCTACAAGGTCTACGACGGCGCCTTCGGCCAGGCCCTGGCCAAGGATATCGAGGCCAAGGCGGGCTTCAAGGTCCTGGGCTTCGGCGAGTCCGGCGGATTCTTCGCCATCACAAACTCCAAGAAGCCCCTCAAGAGCCCGGCGGATATGAAGGGCATCAAGCTCCGCACCATGGCCCTTCCCCTGCACCAGGAGATCGTCAAGGCCCTCGGCGCTTCCCCCACCACCGTGGCCTGGGCCGAGGTGTACACCTCCCTGCAGACCGGGGTGGTGGACGGCCAGATGAACCCCATCTCCATCATCGCCATGGCGAAGTTCCAGGAAGTCCAGAAGTATATCACCCTGACGAACCACCTCTACGCCCCCTACGTCTGGGTCATCAACCCCAAGTTCTACGGCGATCTGCCGGCCGACCTCAAGGCCGTCGTGACCGACGCCGCCCGGACCGCCCTTCTGGCCGGCCGCGGCCTGTCCCGCATCATCGACGCCAGCGACAAGGGACTGCCGACCCTGGCGGCCAAGATGGAGGTCTACGTCCCCACCACGGCCGAAATGAAGCAGTTCCGGGACGCCACCATGCCCGCGGCCCGCAAGTTCATGTCGGACAAGTACAAGAATGAGGGCGAGACCTGGGTGGACATGTTCTACAAGGCCATCGATCAGGCCGAGAGGGAGTTGGCCGGGAAGTGACCCGGGCCTTGACCCTTCGACGTAAAAATCAGGGACGGCGCCCGGTTGTCGGGCGCCGTCCCTTCTATTGTACGACCGGGTTCGGACCCGGGAAGGAAGTGCGATGAATACTGGAAACGGCGGCCCGGGAGCCGCCTTGGACCGGATCTCCCGCGGGGTGGACGCCCTGGCCAGCGCGATCTGCGCGGTCTTCTTCGGGGCGATGACCGTGTCGGTGCTCCTGGGAGTGTTCTTCCGGTACGTGATCAATTCGCCCCTGTCCTGGACCGAGGAGGTCAGCCGCTACCTGATGATCTGGGGCGCTTCGGTCGGGATCTCCCTGGGGATACGGGCGGACGAGCACGTCGGGCTCACCATCGTGCTGGACTCCATCAAATCCCGGACTGTCCGAATGGTGTTCCACACGGTCATCTTCCTGCTGGTCCTGGGATTCCTGGGCATCCTCTTCCTGTATTCCGTACGCATGGCCCTAGACGCCCGGTACATGCAGACCCAGGCCCTGGGGGTCCCGATGTACGTCGCGTACGCCGCCCTGCCGGTCTCCTCGGCCCTGGCGGTCGTCCAGCTCGTGCTCATGTACGGTCTC
Source organism: Spirochaetota bacterium (assembly GCA_041306765.1). GTDB lineage: Bacteria > Spirochaetota > Spirochaetia > Treponematales > UBA12059 > JAAYUR01. The sequence goes on from JBFZER010000212.1 coordinate 5,533, forward strand.
AAGGCGACCCGGGGCGACCAGCAGCACCGGGATCTCAAGATCATCGACATCTAGGAGGGCGGAATGTTCCTATCCATCATAATCGTGTTTTTCGCCCTTCTGGCCGTCGGGGTACCCATCGGGTTCACCCTGGGCCTTTCGGGAGTCCTGGGGCTCTATCTCATGGGATCGGGTGTCACTCTGTTCTCCATGGCACCCCTGCAGTATTTCTCCGGCCTGGACATGTTCACGCTGATGGCCATGCCCTTCTTCATCTTCGCCGGGGAGATCATGAACAAGGGAGGCATAACCGAGCGGCTGGTGCGCTTTGCCAACATCCTGGCCGGCAACGTCCGGGGAGGCCTGGCACACGCCAACATCATAGCCAGCGTCTTCTTCGCCGGCATGACCGGAGCCGCCGTGTCCGACACCGCCGCAATCGGCACCATGCTGATCCCGGCCATGAAGGACGACGGCTACGACCTGGACTTCTCCGCGGCGGTAACCGCAGCGTCCTCGATCATCGGTCCCACCATCCCGCCCTCGAACATGATGGTCATCTACGGGTCCCTCATGAACGTGTCCATCGCGGGGCTCTTCGCGGCGGGCTTCCTGCCGGGCCTGCTCCTCGCGGGCCTGCTCATGGTCATGACCGCCTACCTCTCCTTCAAGCGGGGCTATCCCAAGGGGCTCAAGACCTCCTTCAAGGAGAAGATCCTGGGCTTCAAGGACGCGATCATACCCTTGTTCATGCCGGTCATCATCCTGGGCGGGATCCTCACCGGAATCTTCACCCCCACCGAGGCCGCCGCCGTCGCCGTATTCTACGCCATGATCATCGGGTTCTTCGTGCTCAAGACCATCACCCCGAAGGATCTGGTCCCCATGCTGGTGAAGACCGCCCGGATCACCGGGGTCGTCTTCCTGATCATCGGGGCGGCCAGCATCCTTTCCTGGGTCCTGGCCATCAATCAGGTGCCCCAGGCCATCGCCGCCTTCCTGCTCGAGACCACCGGGAACCCCAAGATAATCCTGCTGCTGATCCTGATCCTGATGTTGGTCGTGGGCATGTTCATGGACATCGCCGCGGCGCTCATCATCCTGGGGCCGATCCTGCACCCCATCGCCGTGTCGATCGGCATGTCTCCCATCCACTTCGGGATGGTCATGGTCCTGTCCCTGAACATCGCCCTGATGACCCCGCCCGTGGGAGCCTGTCTCTTCGTGGCCTGCTCGATCTCCAAGCTCTCCCTGTGGCAGCTTTCCAAGGCCATCTGGCCCTACATAATCATGGAAATCCTGGCCCTGTTCATCGTGGCCTACGTTCCGGAGATTTCCCTCTTCCTTCCGAAGCTGCTGGGGTTTTAGGGTTTAACTTCCGCGGCGAACGCGGTCAGGAGGTCCAGGACCTCCTCCAGCTCCTCCATCGGGAGCAGGGAGGCCTGGCGCTCCCGGGTGACGCCAGCGGAATCCGCGACGGCTTCCGGGAATCGCTCCAACAGGGCCAGGAAAGCAGACGCCGTGGCCTCCCGGAAGAACAGGGAGGCCGCCGCGGCCTCGTCCTCCGCCCGGATCCTCACCTTGGGGTCGAAATCCGGATCCCCGATCTGCACGTCCTTGAGGCCGAATAGGGCCTTCCCGATCTTCGCCATGGTCCCTTCCCGGGATGCCCGGAACTTGAAGGCAAGCGGCGCGGGGTAGAAAGCCTTGGCTACCACGTAGGTCCGGGAGCTCTTGCCGCTGGACCGGGTTTCCGGGTAGACGGCCACCCGCACTCCCTTCCGCAGGCCTTCCATGCGCCAGGGCGCCGCCGATTCCGCGAAGGCGCGCAGGAAGGCGGGCATGCGCTCGAAGGACTCCAGGGCCTTGGTCTGCCCCGATTCCACGTAGGACCGTCGCAGGGCGTCGATCCCGTCCACGTACTCCAGGCCGAGCCGGCCGGCCTGGACCCGGGCTTCCTCCCGGCCGCGCCTCATGCCCCGGAGCATCTTCGGGGCCAGCAGGACGGTCACGGCTATGGAGAGGGCAAAGAAGAGGACGATGGGTATGAAGGTGAAGATCATGATTCAAGTATACAGATCAACCGGAAGAATGCGAGTGGGACCGCACCCGATTCGCCGGCGATTCCGAACACCCTACCTCTTCCACTCCGACAGGGCCCGGTTCCAGGCCGCCCCGGAGCCGATGATTGTCGCCTCGGGCACGCAGTAGGACAGGCGGAACCATCCCGGATAATCGAATCCCACTCCGGGCACGGCCAGGATGTTCTGGTCCCGAAGGCGCTGGTTGAAGGCCAGTTCCCGCTCCGCCTCGCTGCCGGGAGGGCCGCCGGCCGGCACCCGGCAGAAGAAGTAGAAGGCCCCCTCGGGATCCGCGTAGGAGATGCCCGCCGCGTCCAGGATGGCCGCCAGGGCGTCCCGGCGCACGGAGTAGCGGGACAGGTCCGCGGTCGTGGCCTCCAGGGGCGCAACCGCCCTCTGGAGGAGGGCCGGGGCGTTCACGAATCCCAGGGTCCGGTTGCTCATGACAAGGCCGTCCATCATCTCCCCCAGGCCGGAGCAGGAGCCGGACAGGGCCAGGTAGCCGATGCGCTCCCCCGGTATGGACAGGGTCTTGGACCAGGAGGACACGACCGCCGTCTCGGGGTAGAGGCCCAGGATGGGCGGGGCCTTCCGGCCGTCGTACACGATGTCCCGGTAGGGCTCGTCCACCACGAGCAGGGGCAGGCGGCCGGCGCGCCGGCCGTGGGCGGCCAGGACGGCGGCAAGCTCGGACAGCGTCTCCTTCCGGTACATCCTGCCGCTGGGGTTGTTCGGGGTGTTGATCACGACCGCCGCGGTACGCGGGGAGAGGACCTCGGCGATGCGCCCGGGATCCAGCTCGAAGTCGGGACGGCAGTCGACATTCACCATCCTCCCGCCGTGGTTGGATATGTAGAAGTAATACTCCCCGAAGCAGGGTCGCGGCACCACGACCTCGTCCCCCGGGTCCAGGATGGTGTGAAACAGGACGTTCAGGGCCCCGGCGGCCCCGACGGTCAGGATGACGTGGTCCGGGGAAACGGGACATTCGTGTTCCCGGGACACCTTTCGCGCCACGGCCTGGCGTGCGAAGGGGTAGCCCGCGTTGGGCATGTAGGCGTGCAGGCCCTTCCCGCCCTCCCGGAGGATGCGGGCTATGGTCTCGTGGAACTCCGGGGGCGGCTCCACGTCGGGATTCCCAAGGGAGAAGTCGAAGACGGCGTCCTCGCCGTACTTCTCCTTGAGTCTGCGGCCCTCCTCGAAGGTCCTGCGTATCCAGGACGCTCGTCCCAGGCTCTCTCGTATCCCTCGGGCTATCGGCACGGCGGTCTCCTTAGAGTGGCACCATTGTACCGATCCCGCCGGACGCGTCAACGGGCTTGCCCGTTCCGGGAACCTTTCCTATACTAGGGTCGTCGCTTCGGGTAGGAAAAAGGAGAACCGCGTGTTCCAGAAACAGATCATCATGCGGCGCGTGCTCTACAGCCTGACGCCCATCTGGGCGCTGTCCGTGTGGCTGTACGGGCCCCGGGTCGCGATACTGACCGCCGTGAGCCTGGCCCTCGGGGTCCTCACGGAATATCTCTACGAAAAACGGCGCAAGGGCAAGGTCAGCGAAGCCGTCCTGGTCACCTCCACCCTGTTCGCCCTGTCCCTGCCCCCCGCTGCCCCGGTTTGGATCGCCGCGGTGGGCATCGTCTTCGCCGTGTTCACGGCCAAGATGATCTACGGAGGCTTCGGACGGAACATCTACAATCCCGCCATCGCGGGGCGGCTCTTCGTGTACATCTCCTTCGCCACCGTCCTGGGGCGGTCCTTCACGCCCCACGGCAACTTCGGCGCCGGAGCCGGCACCCTCCTGGGCAGGCCCGAGGTCCTCTCCGCCGCCACTCCCCTGGCGGTCTGGCGTTCCGGCGGGGACGTCCCCCTCCTGAACCTCCTCACGGGGCTCCGGGACGGCTCGGCCGGCGAATCCTCGGCCCTCCTGATCGCGGCCGCGGCGGTGTACCTGATCTGGACAAAGACCGCCAGCTGGCGGATCATCGTCTCCGAGGTGGCTGCCGGCGGGGCCCTGGCCCTGGCCCTCCACTTCGCGGGAGTGAAGGCGGCCCTCCCCCCGGCGTCCCTCCTGGCGGGCAGCTTCCTCTTCGTGGCGGTCTTCATGGGCACGGACCCCGTGTCGGCGCCCAAGAAACCGGCATCCCACTGGATCTACGGCGCCCTGATCGGGGCGACGGCCATCGTCATCCGGACCTTCAGCGCCTTCCCGGAGGGCACCAGCTTCGCGGTCTTCGTGGGCAACACCTTCGCCAGCATGATCGACGACTTCGTGGTCGGCCGGATGAACGCCCGGAAAGCCCGGGCCGAGGCGAAGGCGGGCGCCCCGGCGGCGGGCGGCGCGGCCGGGGAACCCTCCGGCGCCGAAGCCGGCAAGGAGGCCGGGAAATGAAGAAAGACTCGGTCCTCTACGTGGTGGTCTTCACATTCGTGGTCTGCGCCGCCTTCGTCTTCTTCCTGGCCCTGGCCAACGAGGCCACAAAGGAACAGGTGGCGGCCAACCGTCTCTTCGCGGAACAGGCGGCGGTCCTGGACGCTTTCGGCATCGCCTACGCCTCGCCCCAGGAAGCCCTCGCCCTGTACGCCGAACGCATCCGCGACTCGGCGGTCCCGGAGGGCGCCGGCGCCGAAAAGGCCTACCGGTACGAGGCGGACGGCAAGACCTACGTCGCCGTCCGGATCACCGGGGCGGGCCTGTGGGGAGCCATCACCATCATCCTCGGAGCCGACTCCGGGGTCGAGCGGCTCACGGGTATCCAGATCGTCGCCCAGAACGAAACCCCCGGCCTGGGGGGCCGTATCGACGAGGCCTGGTTCCGGAACCAGTTCCGGGGCGAGCGGGTCGGCCCTTCGGGCATCCGGATCGCGACCGGGGCCGAGTCCCGGGGGACCGGGGATCCCGATCCGGATAACGGCCTCGCGGACGGCGTATCCGGGGCCAGCCGCACAAGCCAGTCGATGCAGACCATCGTCAACGGCGGCATCGAGGCCCTGCGGGCGATAGCGGGAGGCGTGCGATGAGCGGAAAAGCCGGAAAGATCCTCTGGGACAACCTCTGGACGAACAACCCGATATTCATACAGATCCTGGGCATCTGCTCCACCCTGGCGGTCACCAACTCGGTGCGCAACACCTTGATCATGACCCTGGGAGTCAGCCTCTCGACGGCCTTTTCCAGCCTGACCCTGTCGGCCATGCAGGCGGCCATACCCCGGAAGGTCCGGATGATCGTCCAGGTCCTGGTGATCTCCTTCTACGTGATCATCATCGACATCGCCCTGCGGGCCTACCTCCCCGAGGTCTCCAAACAGCTGGGTCCCTACGTGGGGTTGATCATCACGAACTGCATCATCATGGGCCGGGCGGAAGCCTTCGCGGCGGCCAACAAGCCGGGACTGTCCTTCTGGGACGGCCTCACCAGCGGCCTGGGATACATGGCCGTCCTTTTGGCCATAGCCGTGGTGCGGGAGATCCTGGGCTTCGGCAGCCTACTGGGCTTCCGGGTGATGCCCGCGGGCTTCGAACCCTGGACCATCATGATCATGGCGCCCAGCGCCTTCTTCCTGGTGGCCTTCGTGATGTGGTGGGCCAAGACCGTTCAGGCCAAGGCGGCCGCCAAGGCCGCGGCCGCGAAGTCGGGACCGAAACCCGCCCCGGCAAAGGCGTAAGGAGGCCAGCGTGAACGCCGAACCCCTTGTGAACCCCGTAGTCCTCTTCTTCGCCTCGATATTCACCAGCAACATCCTGCTGTCCAACTTCCTGGGGATGTGCTCCTTCATCTCGATCTCCAAGGACCGCACCAGCGCCAACGGCCTGGGCCTGGCCGTCACGGTGGTGATGGCCATCTGCGCCGCGGTAAGCTGGCTGGTCCTCCGGTACCTCATCATCCCCCTCGGGATAGAGTATCTGTCCTTCATCATCTTCATCATCGTGATCGCAGCGGTGGTGCAGATGCTGGAGATGATCATCGACCGGGTGTCCCCGGCCCTGTACATGTCCCTGGGGATCTTCCTGCCCCTGATCACCGTGAACTGCGCGATCCTGGGGGCCATCCTGTTCATGCAGATCCGCAGCTACGGGTTCCTGCAGGCCGTGGCCTTCGGCGCGGGCTCCGGCCTGGGCTGGTGGCTGGCGATCATGCTGCTGGCCAGCATCCGCAAGCGCACGGAGAACAACCCCGTGCCCGCGGGGCTCAAGGGAGCCGGCATCACCCTGGTGACCATCGGCTTCATGGCCATGGCCTTCATCGGCTTCTCCGGCATGATCGCCGTACAGTAGGAGGAACGATGAGCCCCCTTCTGATCGGACCCCTGGCCACCGGAGCGATCTCGGGATTCCTGGCCCTGGTCATAGCCCTTACGGACCGGGTCGTGAACAATTACGGCGAAGTGGTCGTGGACATCAACGGCGGGAAGAAGTCCCTCAAGGTGAGGGGCGGATCCCCCCTCCTCGGAACCCTGGGATCCGAGGGCATCTTCGTGCCCTCCGCCTGCGGCGGTCGGGGCTCCTGCGGGGCCTGCAAGGTGCGGGTCCTGTCCGACGTGGGTCCCCACCTGCCCACCGAAACGCCCTACCTTACCCCCCAGGAGATATCCCAGAACGTGCGGCTCTCCTGCCAGATCAAGCTCAAGAAGGACATCCAGATCGAGATACCGGACGAACTCTTCTACGTGAAGAAGTTCGCCGCCAAGGTGGAATCCGTCCGGGACCTCACCTACGACATCAAGGAGATTCGTGTCCTGCTCAAGAATCCGTCCTCGATGGAGTACATCCCGGGGCAGTACGCCCAGCTGGTGGTGCCGCCCTACGACGACATCCCCGAGAGCGTCCAGCGCGCCTACTCCATGTCCTCCCGCCCCGGAGAGCCGGACCACGTGGAGCTTTTGGTCCGCCTGGTTCCCGGGGGCATCGCGACTTCCTGGGTCTTCAAGTACCTGAAGGTCGGCATGGACGTGGAACTCGTGGGACCCTTCGGGGAGTTCCGGGTGCACGACACCCCCGCGGCCATGATCTGCGTGGCCGGCGGCTCGGGCATGGCCCCCTTCTGGAGCATGTTCCGGGACATGAAGGAGAAGAACACCTTCCCGGACAAGGAGATCTGGTACTTCTTCGGAGCCCGCAGCTCCCGGGACATGTTCTTCCTGGACGAACTGAGGGCCTTGGAAAAGGAAATGCCCCGCTTCCACTTCGTCCCGGCCCTTTCGGAGCCCAAGCCCGAGGAGAACTGGACCGGGGACACGGGACTGATCACGGATGTCCTGGACCGGTACCTCAAGGGGAAGATCGACCCGTCCAAGCCCAAGGAAGGCTACCTCTGCGGAAGCCCCGGCATGATCAACGCCTGCATCGCCGTCATGACCAACAACGCCATACCGGAAGCCGGCATCTACTATGACAAGTTCGCGTAGGCCCGGCGCCGCGGCCGCGCCAGGAGGGACCCGATGAAGAACACCCGGATGGAAAAGGACGCCCACGAGCGCATGAAGCCCGGCGTCATCACGGCACGGGGCTTCCTGGGCCGGGACGAGCGCGCCCTTTCGGACATCGTCCAGGCGGACGAGGAGGCCTTCCGCCGCCTGGGCCTGGAGTTCGAGGCCGTGGCGGACCGGCTGGAGACCTGGAGGGACGGCGGAACCCGGGGCCTCGGAGAGCCCGTCACCCTGGAAGGCCGCTGGCTCGCCCGGACCGGGGACGCCCGGGGGGTGCTGCCCTGTCCCTGGGAGGACGGGGTGTTCCACAAGAACTCCGTCGACGTCACGGACACCCGGAGCGGGGACCTCATCATCTACTCCGACCTCTCCGTCCACCTCCTTCGGGTCCACCACTTCTGCCAGGGCCTGGGCAGCCCCTTCCGACTGGATCCCGAGACCCTCGCGCGGATGATGAAGTCTTAGCGCAGGGCCGCTGCGCGGCCCTGCGGCGACGAGCTTACGCTCGTCGATCCACCCGAACGGCCGGAGGCCGCTGCGCGGCCCTGCGGGCTTGCATGCCGCTGTGAACTGGGGCAGAATGGCTCCATGGCCTCCGTGGGGACCCGATTGACCTCGGCCGGGCGCCGCTTTCTCTTTTCCGCGGAGCTCTACGGAAAACGCGAACTGGCCAACCACGCGGCGGCCGGCGCCTACGCCTTCCTCCTGTCCGCCACCCCCGCCTTCCTGGTCCTCCTGGCCATATCCTCCTGGTTCCTCCGGGGCTC
>JBFZER010000213.1:0-4576 GCA_041306765.1 Spirochaetota bacterium
GCCCGGCGGGTCGGCCGCCGGGAGCTCGATGCCTACGACGCCTTCGTGGTGGGATCGTCCATAGCCGCGGGGCAGTGGAAGGGGCCCGCCCGCCGCCTCCTGGCACGACTTGCCGCGGCCAAAAAGCCGACCGCGGTGTTCGTGACCGCCGCGGGGGTGCTTTCCGGCAAGGCGCCCGGCTCGGACCCGGACGCCCCGCCCCAGGGCACCCCGGCGGAGCGTCAGGCCAAGGCGGTGGCGCTCTATGTCGATCCCGTCGCCGCCAAGGCGGGGCTCGAACCCGTCGCCAAGTCCGCTTTCGGTGGCCGCATGGCCTTCTTCGGCAAGGTGATGATCGACAACTGGGAGGCCCAGCCCGTGGCCGCCTGGGCCCGGGAGCTTGTGAAGAAGCTGAAGTAAGGCGTATCAATGCCCCTGTTCCGTCCCGAGCTTTTCCAAGGATCGCGCAGGAAGCGCCGTTACTTCGAAGGCTGGTACTTCAAGCAGGTTTCCCCGGACGGCAAAGCCTGGTCCTTCATTCCCGGCGTGAGCCTCGACGCGGGAGGGGGACGGCGGGCCTTCGTCCAGGCCATCGACGGGAGCGCCGGGACCACCCGCTGGTACGAGTTCCCCTTCGAGGCGTTCCGCTGGGACCCCCGCGCCCTAGACCTCCGGGTCGGGGACAATCATTTTTCACGGGCCGGGATCGAGCTGGACCTGGACGGCCCGGACGGCCGGATCTCCGCTTCCCTGCGGTACGGGCCCGCCGCTCGGTTCCCGTCCCGGCCCTGGCGGCCGGGCATCATGGGACCCTATTCCTTCGTGCCTTTCCTGGAATGCAATCACGGCCTTGTGTCCCTGGATCACCGGGTGGACGGGCGGGTGGACTCCGGGGGCGCGGTGCTGAACATGGACGGGGGGAGAGGATACATCGAGAAGGACTGGGGGTCCTCCATGCCCTCCGCCTGGATCTGGTGCCAATCCAATTCCTTCCCCCGACCGGGGGTGTCCCTCATGTTCTCCCTGGCGGACATCCCCTGGCTGGGAGGGAGTTTCCCGGGCTTCCTCTGCGCGGCCCTCCTGCCGGGACCGGCTGCCGGCGCACCGGGGCGGGTACGGGTCTGGGCCAGCTGGAACGGTTCCCGGGTCGAGTCCCTGGAGGCCGGAGACCGATGCATTTCCGCGGCGATCTCCCGGCGCGGCGAGCGCTTGGAGCTGCGGATGGAACGGGGCAGGGGAGGCCTGTTGCGCGCCCCGGCCGCGGGAGCCATGGACCGCAGGATCGCGGAATCCGTGGACGCGGTCCTCTCGGTCCGCCTGACGGGTCCCGCCGGCGTAATCTTCGAGGGGACCGCCCGCCCCGCGGGCCTGGAAACGGTGGGGGATCTCTCGCTTCTGGGGCCCGGGAGGGCCTAGCAGGCCGGGAGGGGCAGGTCCAGGATCACCGCCGTGCCTCCCCGCCTCTCGAAACGGACGCGGCCGCCGAGCTGTTCGGTCAGTATCCGCACCAGGCGGAGACCGAACCCGGCGGACGTCACGGGATCCAGGTCGTCCGGAAGACCCGCCCCGTCGTCCCTCACTTCCAGGATCGCCCGTCCGTTCTTCCTTCGGGCGGTCACGAAGATGCGTCCCCGGTCCCGATCCCGGAACGCGTACTTCATGGCGTTGGTGAACACCTCGTTCAGGATGATCCCGAGCACCGAGACGGTCTTCACCGGAAGCCTGAAGTTCTCGATGCGGGACTCGACCACGACGGATCCCCCGTTGGGGAACATGCCCACGATCTCTGCGGCCAGGTCGGGGACGTATTCGTCCAGGGGCATCTCCCGCAGGTTGTCCGAACGGTACAGCTTCTCGTAGAGGGTTCCCATGCTCTGGAGCCTGGACTTGGCCTCCCGCAGGGCGCAGGAAGCGGCCTCGTTCCCCACGGACTCGGACTGGAGGTCCAGGAGGCCGATCACCGTACTCATGTTGTTCTTGATCCGGTGGTGGACCTCGTGCAGGAGGAGGTCCTTTTCCGCCAAGAGGTGCCGGATTTTCTGTTCCGCCGCTTTTCGCTTGAGGGCGCTGGCCGTGATCTCCGCGAAGGCCAGGAGTTCGTCGGGTTCCGGCGGAACCCCCTCCGCCGGGCCGATCAGGCCCAGGGCCCCGTAGAGCTCGCCGCCGGTCAGCATGGAGACTCCCCGGAACCAGCCCATGCCGATCAGCTTCTCGATCAAGCCGCCCAGACGGCGCGGTATCCGTCCGAAGGACAGGTCGTGGATGCTCCCCATCACACCGACCTTCTCCTCCACGACCCGGCGGTAGTTCTCCGGGCTGACGGAAGTACGCATCCCGACCAGGTGCCGGCCTATGAAGTCCACGAGCGGCGTGTCCGAGGTGTCCGCCTTGGAATAGGATTCCAGCACAAGCTCCCGCCGCCCGGGATCATAGGCGGAGAAGGCCGCTATCTCGGCGCCGAACAGGTTTCGCATCCGATCCAGAGCGAAATCTCGGAGCCCCTCAAGGGGCAGTTCGTCCAGGCGCAGGGCGTAGTCGTTGATCGTATCGAGGTTCCGGTTCCGCGAGGATAACAGGGTCCGGACTTCGAAGAGGTCGAAGGCGGTGTCCAGGACCGAGCGGAGGATGAAGGGGCCCGCGCTCTTCCCGATATATCCGTACCTCGGTACGCCTTCGAGGATCCGCGAGGCGGCACCGCCGGGGCGGGCGTCCAGGAATACGACGGGGGTGTCCCGGATGGACGGAAGCGTGGCCGCGAGCCGGGCGCAGACGGAACCGCCGCCCAGATCGACGTCCAACAGGGCCAGGCCAATCCGGTCGTCCGAGCGCAGCCGAGACTCCGCGGCCGTTTCCGAGCGTTCCACGACCACCTCGTAGCCGAAATCCTCAAGCACCGCCGCCGGCGAAAAGGCGGCCGAGGTTTCCGGTTCCACCAGGAGGATGCGCCTACTCTTCCGAGTCTTCATCCCCGGATTCGTCGTCCCCGGATTCCGGCTCTTCGCCCTCGGGGACTTCTCCGCGCGCGGCGGCTTCCCTGCGGAGCTTCTTCTTGAGTTCCTTCTCTTCTTTCTTTTTCTTGCGCTCCAGTTCTTTCCTGCGCTTTTCGCCCGTGTAGTTCGGTTTCAATCCTGTCTTCCGCTCCTCGGTTTCGGTTCCTACACTATAGTCCAATCCGCGGAGGATTGTAAGCGCGGCCCGCGGTTCCCGGGGCCTAGGACGCCTCGGTTCCGGAGACCGGCCGATAGATGGCGTAGATGAAGACACTTCCTTCCATCTCGATCGGCGCCGCCGTGATCGCCACCGGGACCGGGGTCCCGTCCTTCCGGCAGCGCACGGAGGTTCGATTGATGGATTCGCCTCCGGCCACCCGCTGCGTCAGTTCCAGACCCTCCCCGAGGAGCTCCGGGGGCACCACCAGATCGTTGATCGGGCGGCCGAAGGTTTCCTTCTGGGTGTAGCCGAAGACGTCGGTGAAGGCGGAGTTCGCCTTGACGACCCGGTCGTCCCGGTCGAGCAGGACGATGGGCAGGGGGGCTTTCTCGAAGAGGTATTCGTACTGGGCCGTGACCCGTCGGAGCTGGCGCTCGGATTCCACCCGCTCCGTGATGTCCCGGACCACCGCCAGGACCTGGTCTTCGTCCTGGCAGGCGATTCGCATCTCGTAGACCCGGAGCTCCCCGTCGATCTGCAGTTCGTACGAATCGGTCTGGACGTCGCCGGAGTCCCGGCAGGCCTGGTACAGGGCCAGGTGCCGCTCCGCCTCTTCCGGGGAAAACAGGTCCCGGATGTTGGTGCCCACGACCTGTTCCGGTTGGACGGCAAGGAGCGCGCCGGCGGGAGCGAAGAAGTCCCGTATCGTGCCGTCCCGGCCGACCGCGAACATGAGGTCCGGCATGGCCTTCAGCATCGCCTCGCTGCGCCGGGCGTGGCGGCGCGCCTCCTCGTGGGCCTCGAACAGCTCGAATGCCATCTCGATGGAGGAAAGGAGGACGAAGTTGCCGGAGTTCTTGATCACGTATCCGTACCGGGTGATGTTCCGTACCTTGTCCACCATCTCCCGTTCCGAGTGGGAGGTCAGGAAGACGACGGGCACTGACCGCAGCCCCAGGATCAGCTCGGCCGTCTCGGGGCCGCTCAACCCGGGACCCAGGTCGATATCCATGAGGACGAGGTCGATGGAAGGATCGGACCGGATTGCCGCGACTCCCGACTCCCCGTCGTGCACGATCTTCACCGCGAAGCCGGAGCTCCGGAGCACCCGGGCCTCCGCCAGGGCGATGATGGCATCGTCTTCTACGAGGAGCAGGTTTCTCGATGCGCTCATGGACGGCTCCTCGGAAGTCGGGGAATGCTCGGCTCGAAACCAATGCTACCGCATTCCATTATTGTTGAAACGCCGGGGAGGCGCAAGGGCGGGTCCCGAGGGCGCGGATGCGCGGAGAGCCGGGGCTTTTCCGGCCTACTGGCAGTTGTCCGAAAACGTGACCTGCAAAATCGTCGCGGCGACGCCCGCTGCGAACGTGAGCGCCGCTACCGCGTAACTGCCCGGCGGAAGGTCCCGCACGGGCTGGCCGACCATTCCGATGAGCAGGGGAAC
>JBFZER010000214.1:0-19336 GCA_041306765.1 Spirochaetota bacterium
ATACTGCGCCGGCTTCGGAAGCTGGGGCTGGAGGCTGCCGGCCCCGGGCCCGCCGGGGAGGGCGGAGCCGGAGACCGGGCCTTCGAGCTCCGCCTGCGGTTGGACGGATCCGGGGCGGAATACTCCCTGACCCGGCGCGCGTCCGGTACCGTCCTTCGGAAAGGCTCCGTGTCCTTCGGGGCCGCGGGCTACGGGGCGTACGAGGTGGCGGAGTTTGTGTTCAGGGATGTGAACGGTGGACGGTGAACAGTGAACGGAAAGGTATCCGTTCGCGGCCATTGCTGCGTTGTTGCGTTTTTACCTGCGGAAGTCCATTTACCGCTTCCGTTCCCTGTTTACCGTTTACCGCCTATACTGTCACCGAGGAACACGCCGCCGGACGAAGACGGCGGCGTACGATCGGGCCTTGAACGCGGAGGGGGAACCTCTTGAAGCGCGTGCTTGTAGTGGACGACGAGCGTCCGGTGGTGGAGACGATCGAACTCATCGTGCGCCGTGATCTGGCCGGCGAGTTCATCGTAGTCGGGGACGCATCCTCCGGGCGGGGCGCCGTGGAGAAGGCGGCGGCCCTGGCCCCGGACATCGTCCTCATGGACGTCTGGATGCCCGGCATCTCCGGACTGGACGCAGTCCGGGAGATCCGGAGCCGGGGACTTCCCTGCGTATTCATCCTGGTAACCGCGTACGAGAGGTTCGACATCGTCCGGGCCGCCATGGAACTGGGGATCCTGGACTACCTCCTCAAGCCCGTGGTCCGGGACAAGCTGATATCGGCCCTTCGGGCCGCCGCGGCGTTTGCGGACCGGCGCTTCGAACTGGAGCGGCGGGAGATGGAGCATCGGGAGAGGGAGGAACGCCTGAGGTCCTTCGTGGAGGAGGCCTTTCTCCGCGCGGTCATGTCGGGGGACGGCTCCGGATTCGATCCGGAACGCTACCGCGTCGCCCTGGAAATCCAGGGGACCCGGGCCGTGGTCGCGGCGGCGGCCTTCCTGCCGCCCCCTGGCTCGCCGGACCCCCGGGCGGATGTCCGGGCCCTGTACGAGGCGTTCCGGCAGGCGGTCCGGTACAAGACTCGAGCCCTTGCGGGCCCCCAGAGATCGGGATTCGCGGCCGCCGTCCTGCCCCTTTCGGACTCGGGGTCGGAGACCTCCGAGGCGGACACGTTCCGCTCCGCCCTGGCGCAGGCCCTGGAATCCGAGGCCGGGAGAGGCTCGATCCGGATGGGATTCGCGCCCCCGGCCCCCCTTGCCGATGCTCCGGCCTCCTGGATCCGGTCGTACCGGAGCGCCCTGGGCCTGGTTTCCTCGGGCCGGGAATCCTTGCCGGGGACCGTCGACGGCAGGGAGCCGGGCCTTTCCGAAGGCTTCCATGCCGCGGCGTCCCGGGTGGAGGATGAGAGGATGTTCCTGGAAACCCTCTCCTCCGGGGATCCCGCCCGGGCCAGGAGGGCCCTGGACCGGCTCCTGGAGCGTCTTCGGGACCGCGGGGAACCGGTCCCCTCGGATCGGTACAGGCTGATCGGCTTGCTGGCCGGGGCGTACCGGGACTTCGAGCGGCGGGGCTTCCTGGGTTCCGAGGAGGCTGCCCGCTTGATGGATCTGGAGGACCTTCGCGATGCCCCGGGGGCGGAGGGTCTGGCGGAGGCGGTCCGCGCAAGGCTGCCGACCCTGGCCGCCGCCGCCGAGAAGGCACCCCGCTGGTCAGCGCCCGTGACCCGGGCCGCCGCCTACATCCGGGACAATTACGCCCGTCCGATCTCCCTGGAATCCGCGGCAGCCGAATTGCCGCTGTCGCCCGGCCGCCTGTCCCGGCTCTTCGTCGAGGAGACGGGCCGGGGATTCTCCGATTTCCTGACGGAGGTCCGGATCGAGAGGGCGAAGGAACTCCTGTCCGAGCCCGGCGCCTCCGTGAAGCTGGTGAGCGCGGCCTGCGGATATCCGGATCCCAACTATTTCGCCCGGCTGTTCAAGAAGGTCACGGGATTCACTCCAACCGCCTTCTCGACGGAGCCCCAGAAGGAGACCGATGGGGAATCTTGATTCTGCGCGGAACCGGGGCCCCGCGCAGAAACCGGACATCAGCGTTTCCGGACGTATTTCTGGATGTCGATTGCCACCGCTGTCACTATGATGATGCCTTTGACGATCTGCTGCCAGTAGGCGGAGACTCCCAGAACCACGAGACCGTTGTTCAGGACCTCGAAGATCAGCACTCCCGCCAGGATGCCGCCTACGGTCCCGATGCCTCCCGAGGTCGAAACCCCTCCGATGACCGCCGCCGCGATGGCGTCCAGTTCGTAGCTGTTCCCGTAATTGTTCGTGGCTCCCCCGGTCCGCGCCGCCAGAAGGGCGCCCGCCAAGCCGTACAGGAGCCCGCCGATCGCGTATACGACCAACGTGTTCTTCCAGATGCTCACTCCCGAGACCGTCGCCGCTTCCGGATTTCCGCCGATGGCGTAGATGTTCTTTCCGAATCGGGTTTTGTTGAGCAGGATCCAGATGACGAGGGTGACGAAACCGGCTATCAGGATCAGGTTCGGGATCGAGAGGGTATCCCCGGTTCCCAGGTTCGTGAAATCCTCCCGGAGCCCGCCGATGGGCTGGGCGCCCCGGGGCGGCCGGTCCACGTACAGGGACACGGCTCCGTAGACGGCGACCATCATGCCCAGGGTGGAGATGAACGGGGGCACCTTGAGGAAGGCGACGATAGCGCCGTTCAGGAGCCCGATCAGGAGCCCCACTCCCAGGGCCGCGAGCACGGGCACCAGGAGGGGGAGCTGGGGGAGGTCCTGGAAGAGCTTGCTCGCGTAGTCCGACCGCTGGGACAGGGATGCGGCGATCACCGCGGCGAACCCGACGGTCCGTCCCGCCGAAAGATCCGTACCCCGGGTGATCAGGATGCCTCCGACTCCCAGGGCGATGATGGAGCGAACCGAGGCGATGCGCAGGATGTTCACGAGGTTCTCGGGATTCAGGAAACTGGGCCGGACGATCCCTATGACGAGTATGAGTCCGACGAGGACCAGGATGATCGCGTTCTTGCTCGCGAAATCCCCGATGGTACCGCGGGCCGGGTCTCCCGAAGCAGGGTTCTTCATGCTTTCTCTCCTTAGTCCATGAATTGGGTCGCGAGCTCCATGATGCGTTCCTGGGAGGCCTTCGAGCCCTCGAGGATCCCCGTCAACCGGCCTTCGCACATAACCAGGATTCTGTCGGACATGCCGAGGAGTTCGGGCATCTCCGAGGAGATCATGATGATGCTTTTCCCCTGTTGCGCCAGATCCGCGATGATCGTATAGATCTCGTACTTGGCGCCGACGTCGATACCCCGGGTGGGTTCGTCCAGGATGAGGATATCCGGTTCCGTCAGGAGCCAGCGGGCGAAAATCACCTTCTGCTGGTTCCCTCCGGAAAGGCTTTCGATCCGGGTGGTTTGATTCGGCGTTTTCACCCGAAGAAGGTCGATGCTCTTCTGGACGTCACCGGTTCCCTGGCGCATCCGGAGCAGGCCGAATTTTCCGATGTACCGGGAGATATTCGCGATCAGGGTGTTGTCGTACACCGATAGGACGGGAAAGATGCCCGTGGTCCGGCGATCCTCCGTCAGGAGGGCCAAACGCTGGGTTTTCGCCTGGATGGAATTTTGAATTCGGGCTTCCTTGCCCCGGATCTTTATGGACCCGGATTTCAGCGCCCGAAGCCCGAAGATGGACTCGACGAGTTCCGTACGCTGGGCGCCGACCAGGCCGCCGAGGCCGAGGATCTCGCCCTTCCGGAGTTCGAAGCTGACGTCCCGGAAGGAACGGGGATTGGCGGATGTCAATTCCTGAATCGAGAGGACTACCTCCCCGGGGACGTTCGACCGGGGGGGGAAGCGGTGGGTCAGGTCGCGGCCGACCATGCGGTTTATGATCAGGTCCGTAGTGAGCTCCCGGGCGGGATAGGTTCCGACCCGCCGGCCGTCCCGCATGATCGTCACCTCGTCGGCGATCTCCAGGATCTCCTCCATTTTATGGGAGATGTAGATGACGGCCCGGCCTTCGTTCTTCAGCTTCCGGATGATCTCGAACAGCAGGATGACCTCGTGTTCCGTGAGGGAGGAGGTCGGCTCGTCCATGATGATGACCCGTGCGTCGTAGGATACGGCCTTCGCGATCTCCATCGACTGGATTTTGGACACCGATAGTTCCCGAACCGGGCTCCGGGGATCGATCTCTATGCGAAGGTCCTGGAACAGGGCCTTTGTCTCCCGCAGCATCTTGGAAGCGTTGACGAGCTTGATGACCCCGAAATTCCGAACCGGATACCGGCCGAGCCAGATGTTTTCCATCACGCTCATGTGGGGAATGGGATGGAGTTCCTGGTGGATCATGGAAATCCCGGAATCCAGGGCTTGCTTGGCGCCCGGGAAGGATACCTTTCGGCCGCCGACCAGGATCTCTCCCTTGTCGGGCCGGTAGATCCCGAACAGGCATTTCATAAGGGTCGACTTCCCGGCGCCGTTCTCCCCCATGAGGGCGTGCACGGTGCCCGGTCGGACTACCAGGCTCACGTCGTCGAGGGCTTTGACTCCCGGGAATTCCTTCGAGATCCCGCGCATCTCGACGGCCAGGACCGAATCGTTCATCGCGAAGGCACCTCCGTGGGCGGCGCATAGCGCTGCTGGATTATACCATGGCGACCTCGGGGCGGACCATGGAAACGGGGACGATTCCCGAGAGGGATCGTCCCCGAGAGTCGGAAAGGGTTCCGCCCCGGGGCTCCGGGGCGGAACCGTCGAGCGTTACTTCTTGAACTGCTTGTAGTTATCCTTGGTGACCTTCACGTAGGGGACCCAGACGTAGCGGCCCTTGGGATCGGCCTTGCCGTCGGCGTTCGCGAGGGGGGCGACCGTCGTGGCGGCGGGCTTGCCCTGGGCCAGGCTGAAGGCGAGCTCGAAGGTGGCCTGTCCCTGGCGAACCGCGTCGTTCAGGACCGTGCCCAGCAGGAATCCCTGCTCCAGGGCGTCCAGGGCGGGGGGAGTGGCGTCCACGCCGACTACGGGCATGAACTTCGCGCCCTTGAAGTATCCGGCGGCCTTCAGCGCCTCGATCGCGCCCAGGGCCATGTCGTCGTTGTTCGCGAACACCACCTCGATCTTGCCGGAATAGGCGGTGAGCCAGGCGGCCATCTTTTCCTGGGCCTTGGGTCGGTCCCACATGGCGGTGTCTTCGGCCAGTTTCTGTACCTTGATCCCGGCGGCCGTGACGGCCTTGATCGAGAATTCGGTGCGGTACTTGGCGTCCGTGTTGGAGGGATCGCCGATGAGCATCACGTACTGGAGCACGCCGTCCTTGTTCAGGTCCGCGGAGGGATTCTTCTTCCAATAGTCGGCGATGATCTCGCCTTCCATCGTGCCGGATTCCTGGGCCTTCGCTCCGACGTAGTAGGCTTTTTCGTACTTGGCCATGTCGGCGACGGCGGGTTCCCGGTTGAAGAGAACCAGGGGCAGGTTCTTCTTCTGGGCCTTGCCGATGATCACGGAGACGGCGGACGGGTCGACCATGTTGATCGCGAGGGCCTGCATGCCCTGGACGATGAACTGGTCCACCTGATCGTTCTGCCGGGGCTGGTCGTACTGGCTGTCCTGGACCGAAAGAGCCGCCTTGCCCTTCGCAAGGGTCTCGATCGTGTTGCGGACGTAGGACATGAACGTGTCGTCGAACTTGTAGATGCACACGCCGATCTTCGGCTGGGCGTAGAGGCTCGCGCCGGAGGCGGCGAGCAGGATAAGGGCTACGAGCAGAGAAAGGCTTCGTTTCATGGTTCCCTCCTTGAGATTTTTCCACCGCGCCTAAGCGTACGGGGACACGCAAGGTTCCCACGGATTCTTGAACCTGTCAGCAGGATTCTCGGGGCGAATATCTTCACTATCACGATCCGGGAACGTGATCGAGAGCTTCCTGGATTTTTCCGCCGCGCAGCGGGGCTGTGTGCTAGTCCCCTCCGGGGGTGGGGAAAACATCCCGGGAGGACGTGTTTTCGCGGGAAGTTTCCTGAAGACCGATCGAAAAAAACCCTGGATACTGTATGAGAGCGGCCTGTCGGCCGTGATCCGTACTAAGGGGGTAAGTATGAAACGTATCGTCGCTATCCTGTCCGCTGTCCTGTTTTTGGCGGGCATCGTAGTCTCCGCAGTCGCCCAGGCCGGGAGCCTGCCCGTGGGCATCGTGCTTCCGACCAAGGACGAGCCGCGCTGGCTCCAGGACGAGGCCCGGTTCAAGGATGCCCTGGTCAAGGCCGGGTACAACGTGGAGATCCTCTTCTCCCAGGGCGATTCCGCCAAGGAGAAAGCCAATGTCGAGTCCCTGATCACCAAGGGAATCAAGGTCCTGATCATCTGCCCGCAGGATTCCGCAGCCGCGGCCGCGGCCGCGGACGCAGCCCGCAAGGCCGGGGTGAAGGTGGTTTCCTACGACCGGCTCATCACCGGCACCGCCAGCGTGGACTACTACGTCACCTTCGACTCCGTGGCCGTGGGCGAAGCCTGGGGCGACTTCCTGGTGAAGCAGGCCGGTATGCGCAAGGGCCTCAACCTCTTCCTCTATGCCGGAGCCGCTTCGGACAACAACGCCTTCCTCTTCTTCGAGGGAGCCTGGAACAAGCTCCAGCCCAAGATCGCCGACGGCACCTTCGTGGTCCGCAATTCCACGGAGGCCGTGGCCCAGAGCAAGAAGCCCAAGCTTTCCCGGGAGGAGATGGGCAAGATCATCGGGCAGGTCACGACCAACTGGGATTTCAATACCGCCAAGAGCAAGGCCGAGGCCGATCTGACCCGGGCCACGAACGCCATGAAGGGTGAGGTCTTCGTCTGCGCGCCGAACGACGGGACTGCCCGGGCCATAGCCGACGCCTTCGCCGTCGACAAGGCGGTCACGAAATACTGGATCACCGGGCAGGACGCGGAAAAGGCCTCGGTGCAGTACATCATCGACGGCAAGCAGTCCATGACGGTACTCAAGGACGTCCGGGTCCTGGCGGCAGACGCCATCGCCGCGGCGGTCGCCTACCTGAAGGGCGGGACTCCCGCGAAGACCAAGACCTACAACAACGGAAAGGCCGATATCCCCGCCAAGCCGTCCGCCACGACCACGGTTACCAGGGAGAACGTGAAGGCCGCCATCGTCGATTCCGGATACTACCCGGCCTCGGACTTCAAGGGGCTGTAATAAAAACATCGAGGTAAGCGACCCGGGGGGCGTCGGCGGTCCGGCCGCCGGCGCCCTCTTTCGTAGCCGGACGGATGAGCCGAGATGGAGGCCGGATGATGAGTGAGCCCATCCTCGAAATGAGGAACATCACGAAAACCTTCCCGGGAGTGCGGGCCCTGAGCGATGTGAGCTTCCGGGTGGCGGAGGGGGAGATCCACTGCCTGGTGGGCGAGAACGGAGCGGGCAAGTCCACCCTTATGAAGGTCCTGTCCGGGGTTCACCCCCACGGTTCCTACGAAGGGGAGATCCTTCTCCGATCCAAGCCCCAGCGCTTCCGCGGGATAGCGGACAGCGAGCGCGCGGGTATCGGGATCATCTACCAGGAGCTGGCCTTGGTCCCGGACATGACGGTATACGACAACATCCTCCTGGGGCACGAGCTCCGTTCCGGGATGACCGTAGACCTGAACGGAACCATCAAGAAGTCCTCGGAGATGCTGTCCAAGGTCCGGCTCAACCTGGATCCCTCGGTGAAGGTGAGGGACCTGGGGGTCGGGAAGCAGCAGCTCGTCGAGATAGCCAAGGCCCTGAGCCGGGATGTGAAGATCCTGATCCTGGACGAGCCCACCGCCGCCCTGAACGAGGACGACTGCGACAATCTCCTGGACATCCTGCGGGGGCTCAAGCGGGACGGAGTGACCTGCATCATGATCTCCCACAAGCTCAAAGAGGTCATACGGATCGCGGACACGGTCACGGTCCTTCGGGACGGACAGACGGTGCGCACCCTGGACGCCGGAAAGGGAGAGGTGTCCGAAGCGATCCTCATCAAGCACATGGTCGGCCGGGAGATCGACGACGTCTACCCCAAGCGACCCAGGAAATCCTATGGGGAGGTGGTCCTGGAGGCGAGGAACTGGACGGTCTATTCCCACGGCCTCGGACGGACGGTCCTCAAGGACGTCAACTTCAACGTCCGCCGCGGCGAGATCGTCGGGTTCGCGGGCTTGATGGGTTCGGGCCGCACCGAACTGGCCCGGAGCGTCTTCGGGAATCCCGATGGATTCCGTCTGGAGGGGGAACTCCTCGTGGAAGGCAGGCCCGTGCGGTTCGGGGATCCCCGCGCGGCGATCGATACCGGGGTGGCCTATGCCAGCGAGGACCGGAAGCGGAACGGCCTGATCCTGATCCAGGACGTCAAGCAGAACATCACCCTGGCCAACCTCCGGTCCCTGGCGTCCCGGGGAGTCGTGGACGGCAACGGCGAAACCAAGGTGGCCGAGGACTACCGCTCCGCCCTGTCCATAAAGACCCCCAGCATCGACCAGAAGGTGCTGAACCTGTCCGGGGGAAACCAGCAGAAGGTCTCCGTGGCCAAGTGGCTTTTTGTGAAGCCCAAGGTACTGATCCTGGACGAACCCACCCGGGGCATCGATGTGGGGGCCAAGTACGAGATCTACACCCTGATGAACAAGCTCGTGGACCAGGGAATGAGCATCGTCATGATCTCCTCCGAACTTCCCGAGGTTCTGGGCATGAGCGACCGCGTCTATATCGTCTCCACGGGGCGCATCACCGGGGAACTCCCGGTGGAGGAAGCCGACCAGGAGAAGATCATGCGCCTGGCGACGAGTTGAGGAGGGAACGGTGATACTCAAAGACCTGCGCTCCGCCCTGCGGAGCAACATTCGTGAATACGGGATGTACATCGCGCTCCTGGTGATCATGGGGATCTTCACGATCGCCACCCAGGGAGTCTTCATCTCGTCCCGCAACATCGCCAACCTTCTGAACCAGACGGGCTACATCGCGGTCCTGGCCGTCGGGATCACACTGGTGATCGTGATCCGGCACATCGACCTGTCGATCGGGTTCCTCTCGGGCTTCCTGGGCGCCGTGGCGGCCATCGCGATGACCTCCTGGGGCTTTCCCACCTGGGCGGCCATCCTGGTCGTGATGATCCTGGGGGCACTCGCGGGCCTGCTCACGGGTTACCTGGTGGCCGGGGTGGGCATTCCCGCCTTCGTGGCCTCCCTGGCGGGCTGGCTCATCTACCGGGGCGCCCTGCTCATGGTGACCCTCAAGACAGGCACGATCATCATTCCGAACGAGGACTTCAACGCGATCGGCAACGGGAACATCCCGGACATCTTCTCCGCGGAATCGGCCTTCCTTCCCGAACTGCACAAACTGACCCTGCTCCTGGGCCTGGCCGCGATCGTCTGGATCAACGTCCGGGCTTTCCGGGAGCGAGGGAGTCGGCAGCGCTACGGACTCGAGGTGATGCCCGGGGACATGTTCGCCCTCAAGCAAGTTCTTCTCTCCGTGGCCCTGGCCCTGATCACCTGGGTGGTGGCGGGGTACAACGGGATGTCCTGGACCCTGGCCATCGTCATCGTCGTTGCCCTGGTCTACAACTTCGTGACCACCCGCACGGTGCTGGGTCGTCATATCTACGCGGTGGGCGGCAACCCGGAGGCCGCGGAACTATCCGGCGTCAGCGTGAAGAAGATCACCCTGACGGTGTTCGGTTCCATGGGACTTCTGTGCGGACTGTCCGGCGTCCTGTTCGCCTCCCGGCTCCAATCGGCCACCACCACCGCGGGCACCCTCTTCGAACTGGACGCCATCGCGGCGGCCTACATCGGCGGCGTATCCGCGGCGGGCGGTGTGGGAAAGGTGACGGGCTCCATCGTAGGAGCCATCGTCTACATGTCCCTGACCAGCGGGATGAACCTGATGGGGACGGACATCTCCCTGCAGTACATCATCCGGGGCGCCGTTCTCGTGGCGGCCGTGGTCTTCGACGTACAGACCCGGAAGGCCAAGAGCTAGAGCAGACCCAAGAGCGCGTACGCCGCGGCCCCCGCCAGAACCAGGCGGAGGGCGGCGTCCGCTCCCGTACCCTTCCGTTCCCAGATATCCAGGATACTCCGACCACCCCGGGTCTCGGCCAGGACGGCCAGAACCGCCCCCGCGGCGACGCCCGGCAGGGCTTTGGCCAGGGCGGGCCATCCGAACTCCGGGATACCGAGGGGACCCGCCCCCGGATCGGCCAGGGACGCCGCGGCCGCCAGGACCCGGGGCAGGCTTCCGGCGGCGCACAGGACGGCCAGGGGCAGGAGGCCCAGGAGAAAGACCGCGAGATCCCTGGTTTGACCGGGTCCGGGCCGCGGGGCGGCCGGGTCCCGCTGCCATGAGGGCCGGAAGATCCCCGGGAGCGGGAGGAGCCGGAAGGCCGCGGCGGCGGAGAGGACGGCGGCGACCGCGAGGATCCTCCCCGCCGGGCCGGAACCGGCCGCGTAGCCCGCCAGGGACTTGGATGTCCAGCCGGCCAGGGGCGGAAGGCCCGCCAGGGACGCGGCCCCTATCAGGATGCCCAGGGAAGGTCCTAGGCCGGCCCGGCCCCGAAGCTGTGACAGATCGCGGCTGTCCGCCGCGTCGATCGCCCGTCCCACCGAAAGGAACAGCAGGGCCTTGGCCGCCCCGTGGGCCAGTGCGTGCAGTGCCCCGGCCGAGAAGGAGCCCGAGGCGAAGGCCGCCAGGCAGACCCCGGCCTGCCCCACGCTCGACCAGGCCAGGAGGCGCTTGGCGTCCCCCTGGGCGACCGCGAAGAGACCTCCCGTCAGGGCCGTCAAGGCACCGGCCCAACGCAGACCCTCCCGCAGGGTCGGAACCTCCAGAAGCGACAGGATACGGCCCAGGGCGAAATAACCCGCGGCCAGGGTGGCCCCGGACAGGAGGGCGGAGACAGGGTGGGGCGCCGAGGCATGAGCCTCGGGTAGCCAGGCGTGGAAGGGAACATAGGCACTCCGTACCCCCAAGGCGACGGTAAGGAATCCCAGGGCCATTCGAAGATTCCGGGGGGGCTCGGGTCCCAGGGCCCGGATCCTATCGGCGGCCTCCGGGATGGACAGGGTCCCGGCGTATCCGTACAGGAAGTACAGTCCCAGGAGGTAGAACACGACGGCCACCGTGGAGGTCACCAGGTAGGAGTAGGACGCCCAGAGGGACGAGGGCGTTCTCTTGTAGGCGATGAGCACGTAGGAGCAGAGGGCCAGGAGTTCCAGGCTCACGAAGAGGTTGAAGAGGTCCACGGTCAGGACGCAGGCGTAGAGGGCGGACATCGCGACGAGGAAAAAGAACCAGAACGCCGGGGAATATCCCCCCGAGACCAGTCCGTACAGTCCCGCGCACAGCCCGACCGCCGCGATCAGGGCGCAGGCGAGCCAGACGGGGCCGTCCAGGAGGTACCGGATTGCCAGGGGAGAGGGCAGCCCCAGGGCGAAGGCCGCGGTTCCACCCCCCGCGACGGTGGGATACAGCCGGACAAGGGCCGCCAGGGGGGCCAGAAGTCCCGCGAGCAGGCAGATCGCGGGGACGGCTCGGCCCACCGGGCCGCTGCGGGGACCGGAGTCCAGGAAGGCCTTGGAAACCAGGGGACCCAGGCTAGCCGCCAAGGGAGCCAGGAACACGACCAGGACGGCCGTCACCTCGGGACCCGGCACGGCTGTCATCCCGGGCCGCCCGGGATTCCCCGACCCGCCCACCCGCCCAGGGCCGCCAGGAGGGCGAGGCCCAGGAGGGTCATGGTCAGGGTGCTTTCGGATCCTGTCCCGAGACGCTCGAGCCGATGGGCCAGGGCACTGCCCCGGGGAGAGAGGACCGCCCGGGCCGCGGCGAAGCCGCCCGCCGCGATCCCCAGGCTTTTCGCGGTCCCGGAAAGGGTGAAGGCGAAGGCCGCCGTATATCCCGGCGCCAGGAGACCGGCCGCGGCGGGCAGAAGGGCCGGGGCGGCGATGCCCGTGCCCAGGCAGAGGGCCGCCAGAGGCAGGGCGCCCCAGCGGAGGGCCGACCGGAGCCTACCCAATTCCCCGGGGGAAAGGTCCGGTGTCCGGGGTCCCGGTTCCGGCGGGGAGAAAAACAGGATCGCCAGTTTCGAGAAGGAGGCCGCGGTGCCCACGGAGGCGGCCAGAAGGAGGAATCCCGGAAGGCCGCCTCCGGCCGCGTAGACCACGAGGTCCTTGCTGACCGCGCCGTTGAAGGGGGGCAGGGCGGCGATGGAGAGGGCCCCTATGACGAAGCCCAAGCCGGCTTCCGGGATGCCCCGGAACGCGCCGCCGAGGCGATACGCGTTCCGGATACCCCGGGCGTCCGCCGCGCTTCCCGCGGAGAGGAACAGGAGGCTTTTGAACAGGCCGTGGGCGGCGGCGTGCAGGCCCGCGGCCGCGAGGCCCGCGGGGCTCCCGGCCCCGAAGGCGGCCAGGACGTAGCCCACCTGGCTGACCGAGTGCCAGGCCAGTAGGCGCTTGGCGTCGGACTGGCAGAGGGCGAAGACCACGCCCGCACACGCTCCGGCCACCCCCAGCCAGAGGAAGCTCTCCCGGAGCCCGGGAACCTCCACCAGGGATAAAAGTCGCCACTGGGCGAAGAAGCTCACCTTGATCATGGCCCCCGACAGGAGGGCGGATACGGGATGCGGGGCGCTGGCGTGGGCGTCCGGCAGCCAGCCGTGGAAGGGCAGGAAGGCGGTCCGCACCCCCAGGCCCCCGGCCAGGAAGGCCAGGCCCAGGGCCGCGCGGGCCCGCTCCCGGGGACCCGCCGAAGACAGGACGCGGCCCGCCTCCTCGATGGACAGGGTTCCCGAGACGCCGTAGAGCAGGTACAGCCCGAAGAGGTAGAAGACGATGGCGGCGGTGGACACCATCAGGTAGTTGAAGCTCGCGAAGAGGGCCGCGCTCTCCTTCTTGTAAGCGATCAGGACGTAGGAGGTCAGGGCCATGAGTTCCAGGCAGACGAAAAGGTGGAAGAAATCCGCGGCCAGGAGGGCGGACTGGAGGGACCAGTGGCAGAGGATAAAGAGGAACCAGAAGGTGGCCGAATATCCGCCCCGGGCCCGGGCGTAGAGCCCGGAGCAGAGGGCCACGACCGACGTGAAGGCGGCGGCGAACCAGGCCGGACCGTCCAGGCGATACCGGATGCCGATCACCGGGGACCATTCCCCCAGGGTCAGGCGTACGACCCCACCGTCCGTCACGGCGGGATAGAGCAGAGCCAGAATGACCAGGGGGCCGGCCAGGCCGATGAGGGCGCCGAGGGCGCTCGCCGGGCCGCCCTCGGTCCGGGGCGGCCCGAAGGCTTTTTCCAGCAGGGGCAGGGCGGAGGCCAGGAGGGGAAGGAGGGCGATCCAGAGGGCCAGCCTCTCAGGGCTCATCCCGGATCCTCTTCTCGATTTCCCGGGAATCCAGGGTCCCGAAACGTTCATGCAGCCGGACCGCCAGGACCAGGGCCAGGGCGGTGACCGCGACTCCCACGACAATCGCCGTGAGCATGAGGGCCTGGGGCAGGGGATCCACGACGGGCAGGTCGGTACCCGTAAGGATGGGGGCCCGTATCCCCGTCTCCGCTCCCCCCAGGACGAAGAGCAGGATGACCGCGCTGTTCATGACCGAAAGGGCCGCCACCTTCTTGATCAGGTTGCGGTTCCAGACGAGCCCCGCAAGGCCCGACAACAGGATGGCACCGGCCAGGAGACGAGGGATCATCGGTCCGCGTCCTTGAGGAGGATCAGGCAGAGGTAGGCCACCCCGGCCCCTACCTTCACCCCGATCAGGACGTTCAGGGCGATGATGAACCCGACGGGGCTTGCCGAGCCCCCGGCGGTCAGGAAGTTCCCGAAGAAGCCCTTGCCCGCCAGCATGCCCGCGAGCCCCGTCACGAGGAGCAGGGCGAAGGCGGCGGCCTCGATCCGGGCCAGCAGCCGGGGAGTGAGGAGGGCCATCACGGCGTCCGTGCCGCGGCCGATGGCCAGGAGGAGGATCCCGCTGGCCAGGACGACCCCTCCCTGGAACCCTCCTCCCGGGGAGACGTGGCCGAAGGCTATCAAGTAGGCCCCGAACACCAGGACCAGGGGACCCAGCTTGCCGGTTATCACGGACAGGGCGTCGGTCTTTTTCATTCCCTGCCTCCCAGGAGGTAGAGGGCTCCCGTCACGGCCAACAAAAGGACGACGGTTTCCCCCAGGGTGTCGTAGGCGCGCCAGCCCAGGTAGATGGCGCTGACCAGGTTGGGCGCCCCGGTCTCGGCGATCCCCCGCTCCACACAGTAGTCCCGCAGGGCCGTCGGGGCCGGGGGCATCCCGGCCAGGGGAACCA
The DNA here is from genome assembly GCA_041306765.1 of Spirochaetota bacterium. Classification (GTDB taxonomy): domain Bacteria; phylum Spirochaetota; class Spirochaetia; order Treponematales; family UBA12059; genus JAAYUR01. The sequence goes on from JBFZER010000214.1 coordinate 14,344, forward strand.
GGACCGCCGCGGCCAGGGCCAGGAAGGGCAGGAGTTCCAGGGCGCGCCGCATGGTTTTCATCCTTCCTCCCCGCGGGTCGTGCGGCGGACCGCCCAGACCAGGATCAGGGTGGAGACCCCGGCGCCCACGGCGGCTTCCGTGATGGCCACGTCGGGGGCGTGCAGGTAGTAGAACACCACGGCGCACAGGAGGCTGAAGACCGCAAGAAGCACGATCGTGGCCAGGAGGTCCCTGGCCGCCAGGGAAAGGATCGCGACCAGGAGCATCAGGACGAGGGATGCTTCGATCACGGGGATCCCCCTTCCCCCGGCCTCCGCTTGGGCCTGCGCCAGGGGACGATCCCCGACTCCCAGGCATACCGGGCGATGATGGTCGTGGCCACGGGGCTGGAGACCAGGAAATATAGGAGTATGATGGCCAGCTTGCCCGTGGTGGGGGAGAATCCCGAGGAAACCATGGCCGCCAGGATGACGGAGATCACGCTGGTGGTGGAACAAGTCGCGGAGGCCTGGAGCCGGGTGTACGGATCGGGCATGACGAAGACACCGATGTTTCCGATCAGGGCGAAGCCCATCCCCAGGAAGATCAGGGCCGGTTCGATCCAGACGGCGGGATTCATGAGGCCCTCCGTTTCGTGAAGTACTTCACGACGACCAGGATTCCCAGGAATCCGAAGATGTCGTAGACCAGGGCCACGTCGAGATACAGGGCCACGTCCTCCTTGACCGCCAGTAGCACGAGCAGGGCCAGGACCTGCCCGGCCACCAGGTTGAGGCCCACCAGGCGGTCCGCCGTGGAGGGGCCGATGACCAGGCGCACCAGTCCCAGGACCAGGGAGCCCAGGAAGAACCAGAGGACGAAATCCCAGGGGATCACGACCAGATCCTCCCCAGGAACCGCTCCATGGATTCCGCGATCTCCCGGCGGGCCCGCCCGGAGTGGCCGGACTCGGCGTTGAACCAGTGAACCAGCAGGTGATCCTCGTCGATCAGGACGGCGATGGTGCCGGGGGTCAGGGTGATGGAGGAGCACAGGACGACCCGGGCCAGGTCCGAGCGCAGGCGGGTACGGAAGTGGACGATCCGGGGGTTCATCCTGCCCGCGATCATGTCGTAGACGAGGGTAAAGCTTGCCGCGTAGATCCGGAAGAGGATGTAGGGCAGGTACAGGAGCAGGAGCAGGGGGTTCGGGATCAGGTGGCGGGCCCCGGCCTCGTGGTCGTCCAGGAAAAACCGGAAGGTCAGGGCCGCCAGGACCGCAGCGGAGAGGGTCCCGGCGGTAATGGAGTAGGCGTCCGGGGGGCCCGCGAAGAGCATCCAGGCGCCCAGGAGGACCGAGAAGGTGGAGGCGAAGCGCACGAGGTCCCACTTGGTCCGGGGGGTCACGTCTATTCCTCCTCGGTCCGCCGGAAGGCAGAGGCTACCTCCTCGCCGGAGGCGGCAGCGGCAACGGTTTCCCGGAAGTCCGGTTCCCGGAGGAGCCGGGTCAGCCGGGAAAGGATCTGGAGGTGGGCGGCGGGATCCTCCGCGGGCCCGGCCAGGGCGAAGACCAGCCGGACCGGGATTCCATCGGGGCTTCTCCAATCCACCGGTTCCCGGAGCCGGAGGAAGGCCAGAGAGGTCTTCCCGAGTCCCGGCAAGAGGACGTGGGGGGCCGCGACGCCCTCCCCGAGTCCCGTGGAACACAGGATCTCTCGGCGCTGGAGGGCGTCCTCCAAGGAATCGGCCCGACCCATGCCCGTCCCGGCGAGTACCTGGGATACTTTCCGAATTACGTCCCCCTTCCTGCGGGCGGGAAACTCCAGGGCTACGGTTTCGGAGGTGAAAAAGGAGCTGAGATCCATCATGACGGCGGCTCCTGGGGCCCCGGGAGGTTCTGTTCCAGAAGGCCTATGGCGAAATCCACGGGCACCGTGAACAGGATGCCGGTATTCGAGTTCCGGAAGCCGCCGCAGACCTTGTCGATAAGGCGCACCACCCGGGGGATGGCGCTTTCATCGGTGACCACGGACAGGATGGTCTTGTTGTAGGGCTTGTGCCCCTTCAGGAAATTCTTGAAATCCGCGAAGAGAGGTACTTCGTAGACCAGAAAGTGCCCCATCCCCTCGGAATCCAGGATCGTGGCGCCGGTGATCCCGGCTTCCACGTAGGCTTCCAGGACCCGGTCGAGGAGTTCTTCCTTGTTCAAGACGAAGACCAACAGCTTCATGGGACTTTTCAGTATACCCGGAGTCCCGGGTCCGTCAAGAAAAGCCGGCGGTCTTCAGTCCTTTCGCCGCGGAGTCAGCTTCCCAGTGCCTTTTCCGCCAGTTCCAGGAGCACCGGTACCAGCTGTTTCTTCCGGGACAGGACGTCCTTGAGTCGGTGGACGTGCTCCTCCTCCTCGGGGTATTTCATCAGGCTTTCGAACTCCTTGTCCGCGGAGAGGAAGAGGTACGAGGACAATTCCGTTATGTCCGTCACCATCAGTGCCGCCAGGTAGTGCCCGGCTTCGGCGCGGAGGGCGGCCAGAGCCTCGAGCACCTCCTTCCGGCGGCCCAGCAGGTCCTCGGGGGAGTCCACCTCCACCTGGGAAACCGAGAAGCTCCGGTCCAATACGGTGTAGGACTTCATGTCCAGGCGCACCAGGTCCCGGGCGGGCTTGGAGCTGACCGCGCTGGATGACGCCAGGATGTCCGCCCCCAGGGCCGGGATGTCCAGGTCCGCGATGGCGGCCAGGTACTCGGCGGTCTCCCGGTCCGTATCCGTGGTGGTGACGGACCGCAGGACCAGGGTGTCCGAGAGGATCCCGCACAGCAGGATGGAGGCGATGGGCCTGGGCAGCGGGATGCGGTGCTCCCGGTACATGCCCGCCACGATGGTGCTGGTGGAGCCCACCACCCGGTTGATGAAGGTGATGGGGAACCTGGTGGCGAAGGACCCGATGCGGTGGTGGTCGATGACCTCCAGGATGCGGTAGTTCTCCGCCCCCTCCACGGCCTGGCCCAGTTCGTTGTGGTCCACCAGGATCAGCTCCACCCGGGGGTCCCGGAGCAGGTCCCCCTCGGTGAACATCCCCGCCACCCGGCCTTCCTCGTCCGTGACGGGCACCGAGCGGCTGGGGCTCTCCGCCAGGGGGCCCCGCAGGTTCCGCAGGGGGGAGTCCAGGCGAACGGGCTTGAGGCCCTCGTCTCCCATGGTCTCCACGGGGGTCGAGTAGATCACCAGGAGGGCCGTGGAGCTGGTGTCGTAGGGCGAGAGCAGGACGGATACCCGGTTGCGCTCCGCGATCTCCTTGAGGGACCGGTCCAGCACGGCCCCGTTCGTCACGATCAGGACCCGGGACCTGGACTCCAGGACATAGCGCTGGACGTCCGTCCGGTCCCCCACGATGACGATGCAGTTCTCCCGGGCCTCGCCGTCCAGATGGCGTTTGAAGGACTCGGTCTCCAGGGCTGCCACCAGGATGCGGGCCTTGAACTCCGCCTCGGGATCGAAGGACGTTACGACCTGGGCTTTTATCGTGGCCGCCATGCGCCCCACGCTGGTGGGGATCACCGCCTTCTTGCGGGGGTTGATCTTCTTGAGGATGTTGCGGGCGAAGGCGGAGTAGTGGAGGGTGGACCGGTAGCGCCCATCCCCGTCCACGATGGGCAGGGCCGAGCGGCCGTGCTCCTCCATCAGGGCCAGGGCATCCCAGAGGGGGGTGCCCGCCCGTACCGTCACCGCGGCATCGTCAAGGTAGTATTCGGCCTTGGGGACCAGGTCCGGCAGGAAGACAGGGGTCTCTACCTTGAAACGCTCGAGGACATATTCCGTCTGGGGATTGATCATCCCGGCCCGGGCCGCCACGGCCTCGGTCATCCCGAGTTCCCGCTTGAGGTTGGCGTAGCCGAGGGCGGAGACCACGGAGTCGGTATCCGGGTTCTTGTGGCCTATCACGTAGACGGTGCGCTTCATGCTTCCTCCAGGCCGTCGAAGATGCTGATGGTGTGCGGCGGAAAGATCGTCTGCCCGCCCTCGGTACGGAACCGGCCCAGGACAGCCTTGTCCGCGGGCCAGGGACCCGGGACAACGGCTCTCGAGTCGGAGAGGTTCAGGACCGCGGCCGCGCGGCCGTCCCGGCTCCGGGCGGTGAAGACGTCCCGCAGGCCCGGCACCCGCGCCGGTCGGAACTCCCGGCCTGCTATGCGCTCGTACAGCCCCGCGATCCGCTCCGTGAAGGCCCCCTCGGTCGCGGGCTCGAAGTCCGCGGTGTCGTCGGAGAACATCACCTGGGAGGCGAACATCCGGGCCGTCAACGCCACGAGCTCCTTTTCGTTCTCGGTAAGGCGCATGCGGCGGGTGCGGCAGAAGACCACGTCGGGATCGTTCAGGAAGACCGTCCCGTCCCAGAGGGCCCGGCCGAGGGTGTCCTTCATCGAGATCCATGCGCTCGGCCGTCCGGGGTGGCGGAGGAACCGTGCCTGGGCCCAATCCCAGTCCTCCCGGGTGTCCGCCCCGATCCGCATCAGGGGCAGGAACTCGAAGGAGGCCTCGAAGGGGGCTCCGCAGCCCAGGTAGGCTACGGGTTTGCCGTCCCGGCGGTTCTTGATCGAGGTGAGCCGCTCCAGGGCCTTCCGGTAATGGATCCAGGCGGCGCCCCCGTTCCGGCGCCTTCCCCGGAGCATTCCGGCGTACAGGAAGTCCAGCTTGAGGTAGCGGTAGCCCCAGTCGTTCACCGCCCGGTCGAAGATGTCCGCCAGGTAGGAAAGGACCTCCGGGATCGAGAGGTCCAGGCAGTAGAAGTCCTTTCCCCAGGCGGGGATCCAACCCGCCGCCACCGGCCGTCCCCGATCGTCCCGGAGGAGCCACTCGGGCTTTTCCCGATAGAGGGGGGCGAATCGGGTCACCAGGAAGGGGGCCAGCCAGATCCCGGGGATGAAGCCCGCCTCCTCGATCCGCCGGGCCAGGTCCCCCATGCCCCGGGGGAACCGGGTTTCGTTCACCCTCCAATCCCCCACGACACGTTCCC
>JBFZER010000215.1:0-2558 GCA_041306765.1 Spirochaetota bacterium
GGGCCGGATCCGGGACCTGATCGCCGCCGGGGGCCTCACCCGCTGGCGCCTCGCTCCCGTCCGGAAGGACGAGGCCGTTGCCGGCACGGTGTCCCATCACCTGATCATCGACGAGGCGGCCATGGGGAAGGGGTCGTGGAAGGCCATCGAGGGCGCCCTGGTCGCACTCTTCCCGGGGCCGGGCGAATTCATGAAAGGATCACGGGATTGACACGGGACGTTCACATCGCTCTGGCATGAATGCGGACCCTTCAGGAGGATCATCATGAAAAACGAGATTGCCTGGATCCTGCTTTTTGTCTGCCTCTGCCTCGTGCCGGGCGGAGCCTTCGGTGCATCCCCGAAGATCACCGGGGCGGGCGCGACGTTTCCGCTGCCTTTCTATCTGAAGATCTTTGACCTCTACGGCGTCAAGACGGGTGCCGAGGTGCGCTACGAGGGGATCGGCTCGGGCAGGGGGATCCAGAAACTCCTGGCCCGGGAAGTGGATTTCGCCGGCACCGACATCCCCGCCTCCCGGGAGGAGGGAGCGGCCGGGGACGCCTTCGTCCGGATCCCCACCTGCATCGGCGCCGTGGCCGTCGCCTACAACCTTCCGGCGAACCCGCAACTGAGGTTCACCCCGGAGGTCCTGGCGGACCTGTTTCTCGGGCGGATCCGGCAGTGGAACGACCCGAGAATCGCCGCCGTCAACCAGGGCGTGCGGCTGCCCGGCCTGCCGGTCCACGTGATCCACCGCTCCGACGAGAGCGGGACGACGCACATCTTCAGCGATTACCTCACGAAGGTGAGCGGGGCGTGGCGGGAGACCCTGGGAACCGGGAAGAGCCTCCGCTGGCCCGCCGGGCGCGGGACCCGCGGCAATGCCGGCGTGGCGGGCCTGGTGCGGGAGATCACCGGGGCCATCGGCTACGTGGAGCTCATCTACGCCACGGCCAACAACATGACCGTGGGGCACCTGGCGAACCGGTCGGGCCAGTTCGTTGCCCCGACCATGGAGAGCATCGCCCTGGCCGCCGAGATGGCCGGGAACGGGGGGGACAGGTCCTCCCTGACGGACACGCCGGTTCCGGGGGGCTACCCCGTCGCGGGTTACACCTGGCTCGTGGTCTTCAAGGACCAATCCTACCGCAACGGGAAGAAGAGGGAGACCGCCCGGGAGCTGGTCCGGCTGCTCCAGTGGGTGATCCGCGACGGCCAGCGATACGCGGCGGAACTCCATTACGTCCCCCTGTCAAAGGCGGCGGTGCAGCAGGCGGAGGCGGACTTGAGGACGATCACCTACCGGGGAGCGCCCCTGTTGAAAAAGAAGCGCTGAGCGAAGACCCGCGGCGAACCCTGTCTTTCCTTCTCGGACACGCAGGCAGATCGGACATCAGGACGGATTCGTGAACCTCAAGGACATCCCCATCAAAGTCCGTCTGGGCATGGGCCTGGGCCTCATCGGCCTCGTCCTGGTCGTGGTGATCCTGCTCAGCCTGTGGATCATGAAGAGCGATTACGAGGCCGTCGATGAGTTCATGGAGAGGAGCAACCGGAAGATCTGGTATGCCAGCGTCATCAGCGACGCGGTGCACTCCATCCGGGTGCACGTGACCTCGCATCTCCATTCCCCGGACCAGGAGACGCAGAACCTTTCGAACGTGCAGCTCCTGACCGCCCGGGCCACCGTCGTCAACGCCCTGGAGGAGATCGAGAAGCTGGAGACGACGGAGCGGGGCAGGGAGATCCTCCGGAAGCTGAAGGGCGATCTTAGCGAGGCGGAGAACCGGTGCGACCGGATCCTGGAGCTCCAGCGGAGAAGGCAGTTCCAGGGGGCCCACGGGGCCTTCATCCGGGAGGTCCACCCGCTCCTCACCTCCCTCCACCAGCACTGCCGGGAGCTGATCACCCACCAGGAACAGCAGACCCTGCTGCAGCGCCAGGCGGCGGCGGCGAGCCACGAGAGCACCCAGGTCTTCTTCATCCTCTTCGCCCTCGTCGTCATGGTCATTTCCGCCCTGACGGGTTTTCACGTATCCCGGAGCATCACCGTCCCCCTCCAGCAGGGGGTCCACATCGCCAACCGGCTGGCCGAGGGGGACCTCTCCATGGACATCCGGGTCTGCCGCAGGGACGAGGCGGGGCAGCTCCTGGAGGCCATGAAGAACATGGTGGGGAGACTGCGGGAGGCGAAGGACCTGGAGCAGCAGCTCCGCCAGTCCCAGAAGCTGGAAACCGTGGGGCGCCTCGCGGGGGGGATCGCCCACGATTTCAACAATATTCTCGGGGCCATCCTGGGGAGCGCCGAGCTGATGAGGGCGAACCATCCCCTGGACGCGTCCGTGACGAAACACTGCCGCTCCATCGAGCAGGCCGTGAAGAAGGCCTCCGGTTTCGTCAAGCCGCTGCTTACGTTCAGCAGGCAGCAGACGCTGAGGCTGGAGACGGTGGATCTCCGCTCGGTCTTGGAGGAGTTCCACGATCTGGCCCGGAGAGTCATCGGCGTGCACATCGATTTCACCCTCGCTCTCCATCCGGAGCCACTGGTGGTCAGGGCCGACACCTCCCAGCTGAGC
>JBFZER010000216.1:0-11395 GCA_041306765.1 Spirochaetota bacterium
CTACTCCCGGATTAACGCTGACGCGCGGTTCGCTATGCGGTTCCGGGCGGAGCCCGGAACCGGCTACTCCCGGATTAACGCTGACGCGCGGTTCGCTATGCGGTTCCGGGCGGAGCCCGGAACCGGCTCACAACCATGGACCCCGGGTGCCGCGCACGTACATCCCTTCTTCTCGGCAAGCGAGGCGCCTCGCTTCTCTAATCTTGTAACGAACACCGGTGTTTGATTATTATTTTGGTATGAATTTCGGCATCCCGGGCGGCGCCCGTAAACTCCTGCGACTTCTGATCCCCGGCCTCCTGGCCGCCGTTCTCGGGACCGCGGCCGCGATCGGATTGTCGGGCTTCGCACGAGCACGGGACGCGTCCGCCATGTCCTCGGTCGGCCTTCCCGAACCCCTTCCAGGTCTGCCGGGCTACTCCCTGGAGGCCCTGGAAGGCCCGATCCGGATCGGCATTCAGCCGGGTCACTGGAGGATCGAGGAGCTCCCGGACGAGCAGGCCCGGCTCCGTACCTCCACGGGCGCGGTATTCGGTTCCCTGCGAGAGGTGGACCTGAATCTCGCGGTGTCCCGCATCCTTGTCGACCGCCTGAGCGCCGCGGGCTACGCCGCCGAACTGGTGCCCGCCTCGGTGTCCGCGGGATACCGGGCGGATCTCTTTGTCTCGGTGCACGCGGACAGGGCGGATCGCCCGGATCGCAGGGGCTGGAAGCTCTCCCCCCCCTGGCGGCCGAGCCCGGCATCCCGGCGGCTGTCCGGGGCCATGGCCGACGTCTTCCGGGTCTCCGGCCTGCCCGAGGATGTCGGGGGAGTCACTGCGAACATGCGCGGGTATTTCGGCTTTTCCTGGTGGAGGTATTCCAGCGCCCTCTCCCCGTACACGCCCGCGGTCCTGGTGGAGATGGGATTCCTTGGAAACCCGGAAGACCGGGCGCGGATGCGCGACAACCCCTCCCTGTACGCGGACATCCTTTTCGAGGGCATTCGGTCCTTCCTGGCCGGATCCTACCGGGAGGACCTGGATTCCCTGGTGCCTGTCCTGTACCGGGGCAGGTCCGCCGGTCCGGGAGGGACCGAGGGGCGCGCATCGCCATCCTTCGATTCCCCCGTCCTGGAGCGGTATCCTTCCGGCCGCTACTTCAGCTTCGTGGATTCTGCGGAGGGAGGCTGGTTCGAAGTGTTTTCCCGTCCCCTCCGGCGCGGCATCTGGGTGCACGAGAGCGAACTGGACAGGGAATAGGGCGGGAAGAGCGCCGAAGGCGCTCAAGGACAGGCAGCCGGTTTTCGAGCTTCGCTCGAAAACCGATCAGCAAAGAGCGCCGAAGGCGCTCTTTGCTAGCCGGCCTTGTTGCTCTCCGTCCCCAGGTAGGCCGCGCGGACGGAAGGATCCGCCTTGACCTCGGCGGCCGGCCCTTCCTTCACGATGCGGCCCTGCTCCAGGACGTAGGCCCGGTCCGCGGCGTCCAGGGCCTTGTAGGCGTTCTGCTCCACCAACAGGATGGTCTTCCCCAGGGCCCGGATCTCCAGGATGATGTCGAAGACGGTCTGCACCAGGAGAGGCGCGAGTCCCAGGGAGGGCTCGTCCATCAGCACCAGGTCCCCGTCGGTCATGAGGGCCCGGCCCATGGCCAGCATCTGCTGCTCTCCCCCCGAGAGGGTGCCCGCGATCTGCCGGTAGCGTTCCTTCAGGCGAGGGAAAAGGCCGTAGACCTTGTCCAGGTCCGAGGCGATCGCCCCCTTGTCCCGGCGCAGGTAGGCCCCCATGCGGAGGTTATCCTCCACGGTCAGGTTGGTGAACACAAGGCGTCCCTCGGGCACGTGACAGATCCCTGCCTTGACCACCCGGTCCGGCCGCCTGGGCAGCAGCCTGTCCTGGAAGAGGATCTCGCCGGATCCAAGCTTGAGGAACCCGGAGATGGCGTTGAGCAGGGTCGACTTTCCGGCCCCGTTCGCACCGATGATCGTGACGATCTCGCCCTTCTCCACCCGGAGGGATACGCCCTTGAGAGCCCGGATGCCGCCGTAGGATACGTGGATGTCTCGCACCGTCAGCATGTCAGTTCCCTCCCGATCCCAGGTAGGCTTCCACGACCCTTGGGTCCCCGCGGATCTCGTCGGCCGTACCCTCCGCCAGCTTCTGCCCGAAGTTGAGCACCACGATGCTCTCGCAGAGCCGCATCACCAGGTCCATGTGGTGCTCGATGACCAGGACCGTGAGCTTGAAGCGCGTCCGGATCTCCGAGATGAGGCCCATGAGCTGTTCCGTCTCGTCGGGATTCATGCCCGCGGCGGGCTCGTCCAGCAGCAGGAGCTTGGGGTCCAGGGCCAGGGCGCGAACGATCTCCAGGCGGCGCTGAAGCCCGTAGGGAAGGTTGTTGGCCTGGACGTCCCGGCGCTCCGTGAGACCCATGATGGAAAGGAGTTCCTCCGCCTTGGAACGGAGGACCTTCTCCTCCCGCAGGTACCGGGGCAGGCGCAGGAGGGCTTCGGGGATGGTGTATTTCGCGCTCATGTGGCAGGCGGTAAGAACGTTCTCATAGGCCGAGAGGTTTTTGAAGAGCCGGATGTTCTGGAAAGTCCGGGTTATCCCCTGATCCGCGATCTTGAAGGGCTCCATGTCCGTGATCTGGCGACCCTGGAAGGTCACGGAGCCCTCGGAAACCTTGTAAACGCCGGTTATCAGGTTGAAGATGGTCGTCTTGCCGGCCCCGTTCGGCCCGATGAGACCGGAGATGCCTCCCTCCCGGACCGAGAAGCTGACGTTGTCCACCGCCGCCAGGCCTCCGAAGCGCTTGGTCAGGTCCTTCACCTCCAGGATGCCGCTCATCGCGCGCCCCCTTCGGCTTCCCGGGCGGCTTCCGCCCGGAGGGCCTGTCTCGCCCGACGCTCCGCCAGGATTTTCCGGATGCCCGCGGGGGTCAGCTCCATGCCGCCCAGGAGGCCCTGGGGCCGGCTGATCATGATCAGGATGACCGCGGCTCCGTAGAACACCAGGCGCCAGATTTCGAAGAACCGCAGGACCTCCGGCAGGGCGGTCAGGAGCAGGGCGCCCAGGACGGAGCCGGAGATGGAGCCCAGGCCTCCGAAGATCACGATGATGATGAGCTCCGTCGACTTGGTCAGGTTGAAGATCTTCGGGTTGATGAAGGTGAGGTAATCCCCCAGCAAGACTCCCGCGACCCCCGCCAGCACGGCGCTGGTCACCAGGCTGACCATCTTGTACCGGAAGACGTCTATCCCCGTGATCTGGGCGGCCAGTTCCTCTTCCCGGATGGCGATCATGTTGCGCCCGTGCCGGGATCGGACCAGGTTGGCCACCAGGAGGACGGCGACGATATCCACGAGAAGGATGACCCAGAAATCCTGGGGATTCCGGGTGGCTCCCAGGGGCCAGCCCCGGGATCCTCCGAAGCGCTGGACGTTGTTGAACACCAGGCGGATGGCCTCCCCGAAGCCCAGGGTGGCTATGCAGAAGTAGTCGCCCTTGAGGTTGAGGGTTATCCGTCCCACCAGCCAGCTGACGATGCCCGCCGCGGCCCCTCCCCCCAGGATGCCGACCACCAGGGGCAGGCCCAGGCCCGGGATGTCCCGGGCGGGGGAAACGGTGAGGAAGGCCCCGACGTAGGCGCCGATGGCCATGAAGCCCGCGTGGCCGAAGGAGAAGAGGCCCGTGAAGCCCGTGAGCAGGGAAAGGCCCAGCACGGCCACGAGGTTGATGCCGGCCAGCATCAGGATGCCCAGGGTGTAACTGTCCATGCCTCCCCCTATGCCTTGTCCTCGACGGCCTTGCCCATGATTCCCGTGGGCCGCACGATCAGGACCCCGATCAGGATGACGAAGGCGATGAGGTCGCGGTACTGCGACGAAAGGTACCCCGCCACCAGGGTTTCGATGACCCCCAGGAGGATGGAGCCCAGGACGGCGCCCGGCAGGCTCCCGAGCCCGCCGAATACCGCCGCTATGAAGGACTTGAGGGTGATGGCCCCGATGGTCGGGTAGACCATGTACTTCATGCCGTAGAGGACCCCGGCGACTCCCGCCAGGAACCCTCCCAGCGCGAATACCAGGATCACCACGCTGTCCGTATTGATGCCCATGAGGGCGCTTGCTTTCATGTTGTAGGCGGAAGCCTGGATGGCCTTGCCCAGGCGGGTGCGGTCTATGAACAGCACCAGCAGGGTGAGGCAGGCCGCGGAGACGAGGAACATGATCAGGTCGAGCCGCCCGAGGGACAGTTCACCGAGGGCGATGGGCTCCCGGGGGATGATGGGCGGATAGGGCTTGGGATTCGGTCCGATGGTCGCGATGACGAAGTTCTCCAGGAACATGGAGGCGCCCATCGCGGAGATGATGAAGTAGAGGAAGGGAGCCTTCCGGTCCCGCAGGGGCTTGTAGGCTATCCGCTCCAGGAGCACGGCGATCAGGGCGGTGCCCGCCGTCGCCAGGACGAAGGCCGCGGCAAAGGGAAGCTTGAAGGTCGTGAGCCCGAAAAAACCGAAGTAGGCGCCCAGCATGATCACTCCCCCGTGGGCGAAGTTGGAGAAGTTCATGATGCTGTACACGAGCGAGTACCCGACGGCCATCAGAGCGTACACGGAGCCGATGGAAAGACCGTTCGTGAGCTGTTGGAGGAATTGAGTCATGGCGCCCCCGTTCTCGTATGGATAGGAAGAGGGCCGGCCCCTCGGTCTTTCCGACGGAACCGGCCCCCGGTCTGCCGCTTACTGGGCGGCGTAGTTCTCGAGGAACTTGTAATTGCCGTCCACGATCTTGATGATGGCGGCGTCCTTGCCCTCGGGGTTGTGGGTGGTCGGGCTGATCTTGATCCGCCCCGTGATGCCCTGGATGTCCGTGCTCTCGAAAGCCTTGGCCAGAGCCTCTCCGTCCACCTTGCCCGCGCGCTTGAGGCCGTCGACCAGCATCAGGACAGCGTCGTGGACCAGGTAGCCGTTCAGCTCGGTTTCCTTCCCGTACTTGGCCTTGTAGCGGGCCTTGTAATCCTGGACGGTGGGCTGGTCGTAGTCGAGGTGGTTCACGAAGATCCCGCCCTCTACGGCCTTGCCGCCGAGCTTGAACAGGTCGGGTGAAGGCCATCCGTCGCCGCCCATGAAGGTGGCGGTGATGCCGAGTTCCCGGGCCTGGGTGGCGGACAGGGCCACTTCGGTGAAGAAGTAGGGCATGAAGATGACGTCCGGAGCGGCGGCCTTGATCTTGGACAGCTGGGCCCGGAAATCCTTGTCGCCGGCGGTGAAGCCTTCCTTGGCGACGATCTTCCCGCCCTTGCCCTCGAAGGACTTCACGAAGAACTCCGTGAGGCCCTGGGAGTAGTCGTCGGACACGTCGTACAGGACCGCGGCCTTCTTGGCGTTGAGCTTGTCGAAAGCGTAGCCCGCGGCCACGGCGCCCTGGTAGGGATCGATGAAGCAGACGCGGAAGTTGTACGGCTTGACCTTGCCGTCCTGGACCGTGACCTTGGGGTTGGTCGCCACGGTGGCGATGTCCGGCACCTTGGCCTGCTCCAGGGTGGAGGCGATGGGGATGGCGTTGCCCGAGGCGTTGGGGCCGAGGATGGCCACGACCTTGTCCTGGGAGACCAGGCGGTTCGTGACGTTCACGGCTTCCTGGGCGTCGCCCTTGTTGTCGTAGCCGATGGCCTCGAGCATGTACTTCTTGCCGCCCACCTCGATGCCGCCCTTGGCGTTGTATTCCTCGAAAAGCATCTTGACGGTGTTGAACTCGTTCTCGCCCCACACGGCCTGGTCGCCGGTGAGGGCTCCGAACCATCCTACCTTGATGGTATCGGTCTTCTGCTTGCCGCCGCAGCCGGCAAGGACCAACGCGATCGCCAACATGACGAACGCCGCTTTCCTGAAGTTCATGAAGCCTCCTTAGAAACATTCCTTGGATCGGGATACTACGCAAAACCGTCCCTACGGACGGGCCGGACCAGTATATAGCCATGTCCGGCAGTATTCAATATAAAAAAGATGATTTTCCTTATAGAAACGATCGCCGGATCGGGATACCGGATCCGCTTACCTCGACCGGAACTCCAGAACCGCCGGCAGGGACAGGTCCGCGGGACTCCTGGCCTGGGACGCGAAGTAGGCCAGCCGGACGGCCAGGGCTTCCAGGAAGGGCAGCGGATCCGCTACCCCGGAAGGGATCTCCGCCAGGATCCAGTACGCGGCGTCCCGCAGGGCAAAAGCGGTCCGGCGCCCCTCACCGGTGGCGACGGACCGGGTGTACGCCCGGATCCGGGAACCCGCCGGGGATCGGAAAGGGATTTCCGTCCATTCCGGGGTGAGGAACAGCTCGTCCCGGACCACCCAGACGAGGATCGTCGCGGCCTCCCACCGGTATTCCCCGTACAGGGCCGGAATGGAGTTGACCGGCAGGTGGGGCACCCCCCGCACCGGCAGGGTGCCCCGGACCAGGACTGCCCGCGCAGGGACGGCCTGGGCGGAGGCGGGCAGGGCGACCAGAAGAGATGCGACAAACCCCAGGGTCGCCGCCACGCGCCAGGAAGTCCGCCATCGATTTGCCCATCTAGAGGCGGCTAGCAGCCATCGGCAGTGCTTCTCACTCCTCATCTCCCCTCCGTGCCCTCCGTGCAATGATTTCGGCGGGGTGAACCCCGCCGAAATCATTCGACAGTGACGCTCTTGGCCAGGTTCCGGGGCTGGTCCACGTCCCGGTTGAGCTCCAGGGCGCAGAAGTAGGCGAATAGCTGGAGGGGGGCGGACATCAGGAAGGGATAGAACCGTTCGTCGATTTTCGGCACCCCTATGAAGTCGTCCGCAAGCTCGCGCACGTCCTCGTCCCCCTCGACTCCGAAGGCTATGACCGGGCCGCCCCGGGCCTTGATCTCCTTCATGTTGCTCAGGGTCTTCTCCCGGAGGAAATCGTCGGGCGCGAGGAAGACGCTGGGCGTCTCCGGATTCACCAGGGCGATGGGGCCGTGCTTGATCTCCCCCGCCCCGTACCCCTCCGCGTGGATGTAGGAGATTTCCTTCAGCTTGAGGGCCCCCTCCAGGGCCAGCGGGTACATCAGGTTCCGTCCCATGAACAGGAAATCCCGGGCCTTGGCGTATTTCTTGGCCACCGCCTGGATGCCGTCCCGGAGGGCCAGGGTCTGCTGCACCTTCTCCGGCACGGACTTGAGGGCTTCCATGAAGCGCCGGCCCTCGGTGGGGCTCATGTCGTGCATGCGGGCCAGGAGCAGGGTGAGGGTGTAGAAGGCCGCCAGCTGGCTTGTGAAGGCCTTGGTCGAGGCCACGGCTATTTCCGGGCCCGAGTGGACGTACACCCCGCCGTCGCTCTCCCGGGCAATGGTCGAACCCACCACGTTGCAGATGCCCAGGACCGTGCCGCCCTTGCGCCGGACCTCCCGCATGGCGTAGAGGGTGTCCGCGGTCTCGCCGGACTGGGAGACCGCCAGGAACAAGGTGTTCGGCTCGACCACGGAGTTCCGGTAGCGGATCTCGCTGGCCAGTTCCGCGGAGGCCGGTATGCGGGCCACGCTCTCCAGCAAGTAGGCACCGACCAGGCCCGCGTGCCAGCTGGTGCCCGCGGCGATGATCTTGATCCTCTGGATCGATTGGAGCTGCTGGGGGGTCAGGTTCAGGCCCCCGAGCTTGCCGGTGGCGAACTCCGGATCCAGCCGGCCCGACAGGGCCCGTCCGATGGACTCGGGCTGCTCGAAGATCTCCTTCTCCATATAGCAGGAAAAACCTTCCTTCTCGATCTCCCCGAGGTCCCAGTCCACGCTGTCGATGCGCTTGTCCACGGGCCGGTCGTCCAGGTCGGTGATGGTGAAGCCGTCGGGGCGGAGGTCCACGACCTCGCCGTCGTTCATGTAGACCACCTGCTTGGTGTGGGCGATCATGGCCGTCACGTCGCTTGCCAGGAGCATCTCCCCCTCGCCCACCCCGATCACCAGGGGGCTGCCCTTGCGGGCGCCCACGATTCGGCCGGGCTCGTCGGCGTGCATGACCGCGATGCCGTAGGTCCCCTCCAGCCGCTGGACCGCGGCCTTCACCGCCTTCTCCAGGTCCCCGTCGTAGTACCGGGCGACAAGATGGGCGATGACCTCCGTGTCCGTCTCGCTCGCGAAGACCGCGCCCTTGGCAAGGAGCTTTTCCTTGATGCCCTTATAATTTTCCACGATCCCGTTGTGTACCAGGGCTATCTTGCCCGTCGGGTCCCGGTGGGGATGGGCGTTGGCCTTCGTGACCCCCCCGTGGGTGGCCCAGCGGGTGTGTCCGACTCCGCAGGTGCCTGGCAGGTCCGCCGGGACGATGGCCTTGAGCTGGGCGATCTTGCCTACGGTCTTGATGATCGAAAGCTCCGATCCCGACTGCACCACGACGCCCGCCGAGTCGTATCCTCGATATTCCAGCCGCTTCAGGCCCTCCACCAGGATGGGGGCCGCCCTCCGGGGACCCGTATACCCCACGATTCCGCACATAGGTTCTCCATGATGCCGACCGAAAGGCCGTGTTTTCCGCGCCGGACGCGCGTCGAAGTAGAGTTTATCACTATACGCTCAGGATCACGGACCTGTACAGGTGGACCGTGAAGGCTTTGCCCGGTTGCGGGCAGGGCGGTGGACAGTAGACAGTAAACGGGAGTGACCCACGTGTGCGGCCAAATCTTACGCCAAAGCGTTGTCATCCACTGCGCACAGCACCCTTTTCCGTCCACTGTCCACTGTCCACTGTCCACCGTCCACCGTATACTCCCCCCATGCTCCCCATCCCCGTCCGCAACCCCTTTCCCGGAGCGGCCTGCTGGCTCCTTCCCGAGACGGATTCGACCATGGACGAGGCCCGGAGGCTGGCGGAAGCGGGCTGGCCCGAGGGCACGGTCATCGCCGCGGACCGCCAGACCGCCGGAAGGGGCCGGTTCCGGGACCGCGCCTGGGTCACCGAACCCGGGAGGGACCTGGCCTTCACAGTCTTACTGCCCGCCGCCTCCTGCGGGGCCGAAGGACTGCCCCTGCGGGCCGGACTGGCCCTGCACCGGGCCGTCCAGGATTACGCGGGGCTCCCGGGGGTCCGGGAACCCCGGGAGCTGTCCATCAAGTGGCCGAACGACCTCCTGGCGGAGGGCCGCAAGGTGGCGGGCATCCTCTGCGAAGCCTCGGGCGGACGCCGCTATCTCGGGGTGGGCGTGAACTGCGGCCGCCCCCGGGGCTCCGGATTCCGGACCGAGGCGTCCGGGCTCGCAGAGGAGCTTGGAGGGCCGGTGGACCGGTTCCGCCTGCTGGAGCTCTTCCTGGCGCGCCTTGCCGAAGCCCTGACGGAGGAGGGATGGCCCGCCGAGGTATCCCGGCGGCTTTGGCTTCTCGGCCGTCGGGCCCGATTCCGAACGGGGCTGTCCGATCCGGGCGCCCCGGGGGCGCGGACCCTGGAAGGCAGGGTCTCCGGGGTGGGTCCCGGGGGCGAACTGATCCTGCAAACCGCCTGCGGCGCCGTGAGCCTGAGCTCCGGGGAGCTTGCCCGGGCCTGATGCCGGGGTCCGGAACGGCTTTTTGTGCCAGGGATTGACGGCGGCAGGGACTGCCGGTAAGGTTTATGGGTATGGCCACGAAACACCCCGCCCCGGCCTCCGCCGGAAATCAGTCCGACGCAGGCATCCTCCAGCGCCTCCTGTCCATCTTCACGGGAGGGGATCCCGAGGCGGAGAAGAAGAAACAACTGCGGCTCATCGGAAAGGACCTCTCCCGTTCCCGGTATAAATTCTACAAGCCGAAGGGCTCGGAAGCCCTGCCCGGCCTGGGACGATTCTTCTACGAGATATACAAGATCGTGGGCCCCGCCCAGGTCCTCCTGACCAACGCTTCCGGGTCCGGCGTCCTCCGTTCCTTCGTGATCGAGAGTTTCCTCTCGAAGGAGCAGAAGGAAATCTCCGAGCGTCTTACGGACGCGTGGATCCAGGAAAAGGCCAAGACCCTGTCGGTCAAGGAGCTCTCCGAACTGGTCAAGCAGGACATCATCCGGTTCATCTCCGTGTTCGACGGGGAACTCACCTCCCGCATCGACATCGCCCACGCCACCCTGGTAGCCCTGGCCAACTTCGTGAACTTCGACTTTTTCTTCCTGCTCAAGAAGTTCGATTCCAGCATCCCCGAGCGGAACTTCGCCTACCACCCGAAGTTCGAGGCGATCTCGGCGGACTACATCGTGGACGACATCAAGGACTTCCTGGAGGTCTTCCTGGCCCTGAACCTGGAGGCCGACTGGAAGCGGATCCTGGGGGCTCTCAAGGAATACCGGAACATCGACGTGCTCCCCGTCGATTCCTGGATCAAGTTGACGGGAGCCCTGGGGGACGTGCGGAACAGCCGCATCCTGGAGCAGGTCGTCCGGCACGCCCAGAAGGACCCCTACTGGACCGCCGCCGCGCGCCCGGCGGGGGACAGGATCGTGGAGCCCTTCCTGGAGAAACTCCGCAGCCAGATGGAGATCCAGCTCCAGAAGATCGCCCAGGAGCGCCGGAACTCTAAGATCGACGACCTTGCCAAGCAGGTCTTCGGCACCTCGGTCATCGTGCGGATGAAGAATTACACGGAAAAGGCCAATGTGGTCTTCGCCAAGAGGATGCTGGGCGGGTTCACCCAGACCGTCGCACTCAACTACCTGCGGGCCTTCCTGATCGATTTCTTCAAGAAGGACGTGAGGGAGCTCGTGGACCTCCTCATCATACGGGGGCAGTGGACCACCAGCATCCTCTCCCAGCAGCTCTCCGACGCCTACCACGCCCTCCTGGAGCTCTCGGACGAGATCATCAAGTTCGACGATTCCCTGGGGGACGACGGGGACCTGGGCAACAAGCTGAGGACGGTCCTGGCAAAGAGCGACCGGGACAAGGAACAGCTGAAGTACCTGCGGAACCTGCTGAAGGACACGAACGACCGGGCCTCGGGCATGGTCAACCGATCCGCCCTCAACCTGATCTCCGTGGGCAAGCACCTGAAGAGCCTGATCGAGGACCTGGCCCGGCCGCACCACGAAGTCGTGCTCAACTGGAAGGAGATCGAGAATTCCGCCGCCCATCCCGTCAAGGAATGGATGCTGGGCACCTACAAGAAGATCTACTACCTCGTCCAGCTGCTGCAGTTCTTCGTGTCGAAGGAGCAGTGAACGGTGGACGGTGGTCGGTACACGGAAATGCGCTCCGTACGCGGCGGACTACCACGCTAAGTCGTGGAAAATGACCGCGTTCGAGAAACCCCATCCGTCCACTGTCCACGGTCCGCCGTTCACCTTCTATACCCCCCGTACTTCTCCCTCAGATCCTCCGGCATCCGGCATCGGACCACCGTCGCATCGTCCTCCCGGCCCTCGGTGACCACGGCGGCCCTTCGGTGAAGGAGGGCGACGAGGGCGT
>JBFZER010000217.1:0-4369 GCA_041306765.1 Spirochaetota bacterium
TCCCGGCCCTACCTGCCCGGGGACGATCCCCGCCGCCTGCACTGGAAGCTCTTCGCCCGGTTCGGGGATCTCTTCGTGCGCCCCGGGGACCTGTCTCCGCCGCCCCGGAAGACCGTACGGATCCTCCTGGATACGGAGCGTCCGGGGTACCTGCGGGGCGATGCGGGGGAGTATTACCTGGATTCCCTGGTCTCCGCGGCTCTGGGATATGCTTGCGGCCTGGAGGACCGGGGCTGCGAGATCCGCTTTTTCGCACCCGGGATGCCGGACTCGCCGGCGGATCCCGCGGGGCGGCTGTACTGGCTGGCGGACCTGGCCTGGGGGGACGTCGGGGAGGATCTGCGGAACCCGGGGCCCGAACCCCTGGTGGTGTTCGGAGCGCCCGGGGCGTCCCGGCGCGGCGGGTTCCTGGGGGTCCGGAGCGCGGCCGGACTCGCCGCCGCCCTGGTGGTCCCGGACCTCCCCGGACCGTCCGGGAGGGCAGGCTGGATCCGGTTTTTCCTGGCCGACGGAGGATCCGGGCGCGGCGAATCGGCAAGGATGCCGGATCCCGGGCGGGCCCTGCGGGCGGCCTTCCGGGAGGCCCTGGACCGGGAACGGCTCGGCCCGGCGGGGTCGGGGGGCTTCGATGTACGCCTTGTCTGAGCGTCCCCCCGCTGCCCTCCGGGTCTTCCGGTTCCTGGCCCTCCTCCTGGTCGCCGCCCAGGCCTGGCTGCTCCTGGCGGACCTGGTCTCCTGGCCTCGCATGCTCGGGGTGTATATCCTTTTCACCCTGGCGGGAATCCGCCTGGGATGGTCCCCCCTCAGGCCCTGGGTCCGTCTGGCGGCCGCGGCGCTCCTCCCCTTCGCCCTCCGGCTGGGGATCTTCGGGATTTTTTCCGCCGCGGCCTGGGCGGTCCCGGGACCGGGCGCGGATTCCCTCTTCCCGGCCTTCGATGAAACCTTCTATCCCCTTCTCCCCCTGTGGATCTGGACCGTAGCGGCCGCGGACGCCTCGGAGCGGAGCCGGCCCTTCGCCGCGGCGGAGGCGGGCCTGGACCTGGCCCTGCTGGCCGCCCTGCTCTGGTCCCAGGGGGGCTTCAGGGTTTCCCTGTACCCCCACCCCAGCCTCCTGGCCGCGGCGGCGGCAGGCCTCCTGTTCCTGTCCCTCGCCTCCCTGGCCGCCCTGGCTCCCCGGGGAGCGGGTAGGAGCCCGGGCTTCCCGGCGCGCCTTGCGGCCCTGTTCACGGTCCTGGCCCTGGCGCTCCTGGCCCTCCTGGGGCGTTACGCCGAGGGAGCCTCCGCCCGGGGAGGGGGGCTCCTGAAGCCCACCCTCTTCCGCTTCGACCTCGCCCGGTACCTCAAGCTCGAGACGGAGATCTCCCTCTCCGACGACCTGGTGCTGATAGCCCGGAAGGATCCCGGGGACCCGAACGTCCTGGTGCGCCGCTTCGTGCTCTCGGAATACGATCGCCGCGGGGGCTTCCGTCCCGATCCCGCGGGGTCGGGCGTCCCGGAGAGCCTTCCCCGGGGGCCCCGGACCTGGGAGACGCCCTCCTGGGAGGGACGGGCCCTCCTGGAGCAGGAGTACTGGATCCTCAACCTGGAACCCGGAGCCCTTCTGGCCGTGGACGCCCCCGTCTCCGCGACCCCTTGGAGGCTGGATCCGGGTTCCTCCTTCGCCTCCGCGTACTCCCTGGTATCCTTCGCGGCCGTACCGGCCCTGCCCCTTATTCTGGAGAGTTTCGATCCGGAACGGACGCCCGACGCCTTCGCTCTTCCGGAGGCCGAGCGGGAGAGGTACACGGCCTGGGGCGGCGACCCCCGGATCCGCGATCTTGCCGTGGAGGCTTCCGGGGAAGCGGAAACCTATTTCGACACCGTGACGGCCGTGCTGGCCCATCTCCGGGAGAACTACTATTACTCCCTGAAGCCCGGCGCAGCTCCGGACGGGGACCAGCTGGCCCAGTTCCTGTTCCGAAGCCGCAAGGGGTACTGCTCGTACTTCGCCTTCTCGATGACCGTGATGCTGCGGTCCCTGGGTATCCCCGCCCGGGTGGCGGCCGGGTTTTTCCTGGACCCGGATACCGCGGTCCTGGAATTCCACCCCGTGCGGGCCGACATGGCCCACGCCTGGACGGAGGTCTGGTTCGGAGAGTACGGCTGGGTCGCCTTCGATCCCACCAGCCGGGAGCCCGCCCCGGGGGAGCGGTTCGAGGAGTCCCGGGGAATGGACCCCGCCCTGCTGGAGAGCCTGCTGCGGGAGATACTCCGGGGATCGAGGGAGGCGGTTTCTCCCGGGGAGGCGGAGGCCGGGCCGGGCCGGCATGCGGTGGAAACCCTGCGGAGCGCCGCTGCCTGGGCTCTCCGCCGTTCCTGGTTCCTGGCGCCCTCGCTCTGGCTGACCCTTGCGGCCTTAGCCCGGGCGATCCGGGTTTTCCGACTGCGTTCCCTTCGGGACGACCGCCGGAGGGTCCTGGCGGCCTGGGACGACCTGGAGCAGGCCCTTTCCGCCGCGGGAACCCCGAGGCCCCGGGGAGAATCCGCGGTGGACTTCGCCGACCGGTTGGACCGGGAGCGAAGCGAGACTCCGGGCCGGGACCTCGGGCAGCTGGCCCGGGACTGGGAGCGGGCGGTCTACGACCCCGCGGGTTCCCCCGGGAACCTGGGCGCCCTGGAGGAGCGGATCGACTCGATGCGCGGTCGGATCCTGGCGGGGGTTTCGGTTCCGAGACGGATCCTCGGGTTCCTGGACCTGCGGAGGGCCCTGCGGCCCCTGCCGGGCGCAAAGCCCCGCCGGGGAGGGCGGCGATGAGGCGGGCTCGCCGGGCGGCCGTGTCGGCTCTGAGGCTTTTCGGGGTTCTCCTGGCCGTGCCCGGCGCACCGGCCTCCCTGGTGCTGGCGGCGTTCCTGGCCCCCTTCTCCGCGCCGCAGGCAGCCGCCCAGGACGCGGACCCTGCGGCCCTGGAGGTCCTGGAAGCGGAGGCGGCCGCAGCGGCGGAGGCGGGAGACTACGGCGGGGCCGCGGCGGTACTTCGCCGGGCCCGCTCCCTCTTTCCCGGGGACCCCCGTCCGGCCCTGCTCCTGGGGGACCTCTATACGGACCGCTCCCTCCACTCCCTGGCCCTGGACGAGTACCTGGCCGCGGAAAACCTCGACCCCTCGGATCCGGGGACCCTCCAGCGCGTCGCGGACTCCTACGGCTACCTGAACCGGGAGGAGGATTCCATCCGCTACCTGCGCAGGATCCTGGACGGGGCGCCCGCGAATTCCCGGGCGGCCGGCGACCTGGGGTGGATGCTCTTCAAGACCCACCGCCTCCGGGAAGGAGTCGACCTTCTGGAGGACGCGGAGAGGAGGCTGGGGCGGGACATCGGGTTTTCCATGACCCTGGGGACCCTCCGGGCGGAGCTCTTCGAGTACGGGGAATCCCGGCGGAGGTACGAGGAAGCCATCGCCGGGGCCCGTGCGGAGGGGTACGCCCGGTTCACGGCGGTAGCCTACTACAACCTCTCCCTGCTGGAGTCCCGGTTCCGGAAGTGGGACCTGGCCCTTGCGGCGGCGGACCAGTCCCTGCTGGCGGAGGCCCGGTCCAGCGGCTACCTGGCCCGGGGGGAGCTCCGGCTGAGGCGGATGGAACTCGAGGCGGCCCTGGCGGACTTCACGAGCGCCTTCGGCGTGGACACGACCCCCCTGGCCCGGCTCGGCCTGGCGGAAGCCGCCCTGGCGGCAGGCCGCCTGGACGAAGCCCTGGCCTGGGTGGGGGAGGTAGCGGACCTGGAGGATCACCCCTGGATGGCCAGCTTCGGCACGGATCCGGACAGCTTTGCCATGGATCTTCATGACCTCCTGGCGGAAATTCACCGCGGCAGGGCCCGGATCGAAGCGGCCCGGCCGAAGCGGAACCTCCGGGACGCCGCGGCGGCCTGGGGCCGGGGCCTGGCCGAGGGGCTCCGCGCGGCCTGGCACGAGGGCTTGTTCCGGAAGCACGCCCGGGCCGTGGCCGCGTCCTACGCCCGGGAGGGGGCGGAGCTGCCCGCGGCGGCCCACGGGTACCTGGCCTTCCGCAGGTATCCCCGCCTTGCGGTCCGGTATCTCGGGAAGGCCCGGGCCCTGGAGGAGGCTTGGGTGCCCGAAGCCCGGGCTTCCAACGACCTCGAGGCGGCCCTGCTGGCCCGGGATACCCGGGCCCTCGAGGAAGTCCTCGGCCGCCTGGACCCCGTCTGGGAGCGGGACCTGGCGGAGGAGGGTTTGGCCGCCCTGGCCGGTATCCTGGTCCGCCGGGGGCGCGGAGCCGGGGCTCGATCCGCCCTGGAGCGGTTGTGGCTCCTGAACCCCGGAGCCCTTCCCCGGCAGGGCTTCTCGGTTCCCGCGGCGCTCCGGGTGGAAG
>JBFZER010000218.1:0-6880 GCA_041306765.1 Spirochaetota bacterium
CCGCGATGCCCTGCCCGTAGGCGGTCTTGTCGTGGAGGACGTAGGCGCTCTTGATGCCCTTGGTGTTGGCGAACTGGGCGCCCACCGCACCCTGGACGTCGTCGCGTCCGCAGATCCGGCTGACTTCCATGTAACCGCGCTCGGTGACCTTGGGGTTGGTGTTGGCCGGGGAGACGTTGGCCAGACCGGCGGCGTGGTATTCCTCGGAGGAGGGGATCTGGACGCCGGAGTTGTAGTGGCCGACGATCGCCAGGATGGCGGGGTCGGAGACGATGTTCTTGGCGTTGGCCACGCCGGTATCGGGGTTGCCCTGGTCGTCGAAGGCGGCCAGTTCGACCTTGAAGCCCAAGGCCGTAAGGGGGCCGGACAGCTGCTCGATGGCAAGCTGGGCGCCGTTCTTGATGTCCGTGCCGACCGCGGACATTCCGCCGGAAAGCGGGCTCTGGGTCGCTATCTTGATCACCTGCTCCTTTTTGCCCCCGCAGCCTGCGAGGAGGAGGCCGATGGCCAGAAGCGCCGCCACGATCCACAATGAACGATTTCTCATACGCGATCCTCCCGGAACGATGCAACAAGTTCGGAACTCTGTCTGCGCGCGACGCGCGCTCTTCCTGTCGTCTGGGTGAGCTGATGAGATGGATGGTCTCTCGATCTCCGGCCGCCTCCTTGCGTGGATCGCCGCAGTGATGACCGTCAGGCTGTGGTACGCGCCGATGATGAACGACGTGGGTATCGATCAGCGACGGATATGGTTTCTATGAGGAGAAACCGTATCCGAGTCTATTGAACGCCCCCCGCCGCAGTCAATGCATTTGTCCTATTTCGGGCATCCCTGGCCGAAATCCCAACAAATATATCAGGAGTCTATGTCCGCCTTGGAAAGCCGTCAAGATTTTTTTTCTCCCTCCTGCCTCCAGTTCCCCGGAGTTCGCCCTCGGACTGCTTCGCGCACAACAGGTCGTAGTACAGGGACAGGCGGCGGAGGGTCGGGAGGGTGACTCCGGCGTGATCCGGCATGGGGCTAAGTATACGCCCTCTCTTCATAGTGCGCCAGTTGCCGGGCGGTACGAGGCTTGGAACGGTTCTTGACGCCGGACACGGCTTGCCGTTCCCGGGGTCAAGCAGTATTTTTCTGTTCATACCCACGATCCCACGCGTCCTTAGGAGTGAACCATGGCCCAGAAAGCGTTCCAGGCGGAGGTGAGCAAACTTCTCCACCTCATCATCCATTCGCTGTATTCCCACAAGGAGATATTCCTCCGGGAACTCGTTTCCAACGCCTCCGACGCCATCGACAAGCTCAAGTACCTCACGGTATCCGACGAGGCCTACAAGTCCATCGCCTTCGAGCCGGGCATCCGGGTGTCCTTCGACAAGGACGCCGGGACCCTGACGGTTTCGGACAACGGGATCGGGATGGACGAGAAGGACCTCCAGGAGAACCTGGGGACGATAGCCCGCTCCGGCACCCGGCGCTTCCTGGAAACCCTGGCCGAGGACGCCCGGAAGTCCACCAACCTGATCGGCCGCTTCGGCGTGGGCTTCTACTCCTGCTTCATGGCCGCGGACTCCGTCGAGGTCCTGACCCGGAAGGCCGGGCAGGAGGCGGCGTTCCTCTGGACCAGCGACGGCAAGGAGGGCTATGAGATTGCCCCCGCCTCCCGGGACGGCCACGGTACCACCATCACCCTCAAGCTGAACGAGGAGGGACAGGAGTTCCTCTCCCGGTGGCGGACCGGGGAGGTGCTCAAGAAGTACTCCAACCACGTCGCCTATCCCATCGTCCTGGCCTACGAGCAGGATACCTACGACGACAAGGGGAAGAAGACCGGAACGGAGCGAAAGGAGGAGCAGGTCAACGCCGCCAGCGCCCTCTGGCTCCGCCCGAAATCCGAGCTGGCGGACTCGGACTACGTCGACTTCTTCAAGAACTTCGCGGACACCGACGAGGAGCCCTTGATCTGGATGCACACCCGGGCGGAGGGGACCATCGAGTACTCGACCCTTTTCTACGTGCCCGCCAAGGCCCCCTTCGACCTCTACCATGCGGATTACAGGCCCGGCGTGAAGCTCTACGTGCGCCGGGTCTTCATCACCGACGACGAGAAGGAGCTCCTGCCGACCTACCTCCGCTTCGTCCGGGGGGTGATCGACTCCGAGGACCTGCCGCTCAACGTCAGCCGGGAGATCCTCCAGCAGAACCGGGTGATGACCAACATCCGCTCCGCCTCGATCAAGAAGATCCTCGGGGAGCTCAAGGCCCTGGCGGAGTCGGACAAGGAGAAGTACGGCAAGTTCGCGGACGAGTTCAACCGTCCCCTCAAGGAGGGCCTGTACTCCGACTTCGCAAACCGGGAGGCCCTGCTGGAGCTCGTACGCTTCCGGAGCACCTCCGTGGAGGGCTGGACCAGCCTTTCGGACTACAAGTCCCGGATGGCCGGGGACCAGAAGGGCATCTACTACATCGCCGGGGACTCCGAGGAACGCCTGCGGAAGAGCCCCCTCCTGGAGATGTACCGCCGCCAGGGCCTGGAGGTCCTGATCTGCGCGGACGAGATCGACGAGCTCGTGGTGCCCTCCATCGGCCGCTACGGCGACCTCGAGCTGAAGGCCGTGAACCGGGCGGGGGCCGAGGAGGACCTGGATCCCGCGGCCAAGGGGGACGAGGCGTCCAGGAAGGCCGACCAGGACCTGGCGCCCGCGGTGGAGAAGGTCAAGAAGGCCCTGGGGGACCGGGTCAAGGACGTACGCCTGACAAAACGTCCGGCGGAAAGCCCTTCCTGCGTGGTGGTGGACGAGGCGGATCCCTCCCTCCAGATGCAGAAGCTCCTGAAGGCCCTGGGCCGGGGCGAGGGGATCGACGCGAAGCCCATCCTGGAGATCAACGGATCCCACCCCGTGGTTTCCCGCCTGGCCGGGTCGGAGGACGAGGAGCTCATCTCCGACACGGCCGAGGTCCTGCTGGGCCAGGCCTTGCTGGTGGAGGGCGCCTCCCCCTCGGACCCCGCGGACTTCGTGAATAGGATGAATAGGCTGATTTCCAGGCAGTGACCCTGCTCAGGAGAAGAGATTTGGAACCATAGATCCAACAGGATCTACAGGATGATGCGAGATGAACAAGATGGAGATTAGGAATCGATTCTATTCCTAGTCCTATCTTGTTCATCTGTTTTTATCTTGTCCATCTTGTTGGAACTGGGGTTCCAAGGCCGAGTCTTCTCCTTATCCTCCGTGTTCTCCGTGGTGATTCCTGAAAGCCCCGGCGGTTTACTGCTCCGCCGGCGGCGCCGTCTTCGGCCGGGCCGGCAGCTCGATCACGATGCCCGCCCCGATCATGACCAGGGGTATGGCAAGTCCGACCGCAGCGTGGGCTCTGCCGAGGTTCGCGACCGTCTCGTGGTCCCCGCGCTTGAGGGCGTCCGTGGTGAACAGGCCCATCACGATCTCCGAGGCCATCAGGGCCGCGTGGGTGAAGAAGGCGTACCGGTGTATGTCGGACTTGCTGACCTGGCCGGGTTTGGCCTTCCGGGCCATGGACATGCCTGTGAACGCGTTCCCCAGGTAGAGGGTCTCCCCCGCGACCAGGAGGCTCACGTGGGTCCACCGGAGGGCCTGGTCGCCGGACCAGAGGTCCCGGATCATTTCGTAGCAGACGGGATCCATCGTATCCTCGGTTATGAAGTTCTCGTCCCGGAATGCGTGGGCCGTGGACATCAGGTCGTAGGCCCGCACGGCTCCGACCACCCCCGCCGCCAACAGGAGCCCGGACGAGGTCCAGCCGGCCGCCCGATGGTAGTCGACCTTGCTCTTGAAGCCCAAAAAGCCGCCGCTCCGGGTCGGAGCCCCCCCGGACGCGGCGCTTCCGGCGTCCGCGGCTTCCGTGGCGCCCGAGACGGAATCCGGCGCCGCGGCCCCCGCGGCGATCCAGGCCCGGAGGACCTCGATCTCCGCGGTCGTCGGGGCGGGAGGGGAGGGCGGCATGTATCCCGACTCCACGTACTCGAAGAGCCGGCTCTCCGAGGGTTTTCCCGGCACGATCAAACCCTCCGCGACGATGTCCTGGTAGCCGGAGGCCCAGCCGTGGCAGGCCGAGCAATAGTTGGCGATCAGCGCCACGGCCCGCGGGGGGTCCGCCGCGGTCGGCAAGGGGGTTCCCGGGGACGATGCGGCGTCCTGGGCCGGAGCGGCCGCGGCCGCGGCGAAGGCCAGGACGAAGGCCGGAAACATCCAACGAGAGCGTGAAGGGTTCATGACTACAGTCTCGAGCCCCGCCCCGGATTCCGCAAGGGCGGGGCCCGCGGGCAGGGTAGGTCCGTCAGTCTCCCGCGGTTCGCAGGGCCAGTTCCGCCAGGGTTTCCGGCGGGATCTCCGCCGGGCGGTCGAGCGCGGCGGGATCCTCCACGAACTTGCGGACGAGTTCCAGGGACCGGCCCATGTAGATCCCGTCTGCGATGCGGTCGTCGAAGGAGTAATTCACCCGGAGGATCTTCCGTGTCTCCACCCGGGGGCTCCCGTCCGGGGACGCCGAGATCCGGTTCTCGTCCCGGACCTTCCCGACGGCCATGAAGATGGGGCAGGTCCCCCGCTCGAAGAGGTGGTGGAAGGGCGCGTCCAGGCCGAAGGACCCTACGTTGGCCAGGAAGACCGTGGACCACATGGGGTCGCTCTCGGTGACCGAGTAGGGAAGGAGGTTGTGGTCGTCCAGCCAGTTGTAGGCGAAGTTGACGAACTTCAGCAGGAACGAGGGCAGGCGCATCACCGAGTCCACGACCTTCTCGTTCTCGTGGCCGTCCTCGGAGATGCCCTTCTTGATGTAGTCCCGGACCTTGCGGGCGGCGGTGGCCAGGGTCTCCTCCGGCGCGAAGGGCACCTTGACGTTGACCTCTTTGCCGTCGTCCGAGAGTTCCTTCTTCGCCACGAAGGACAGCAGGATCTGGTTCCGCTGGTAGTAGCGCCGGTTGGCGACGAAGCGGTTGATCCGGGGGCGGAGGCTCACGGCCCGGGCGGCCGCGACCATCACGACCTCGAAGAGGGTCAGGAGGGCCCCCGCGTTCCGGGCGTTCCGGCGGTTCCATTCCTTTATGTACAGAAGGCAATCCGTGACGTCGTAGTCTTCCTGGTAGAAGATGATCGAGCCCGCCTTGTCGGCCATGAGGTAGGGCATGATCCGGGTGAACGCTGGCAGACCCCGAAGGAGGGTGCCGTCCCTGCGGCGGCTCTTGAGCACGGGAAGCTCCTTCCGTACCCCCGCGGAACCATTCCGGCGGGCGGACCCGGCCTCGGGGATCCTGACAAAGCGGGGCGCTTTGTCGAGTTCCTTCGGGCCTCGGAGCGGAAGTATGGCGACGGGGACGGGGAAAGGTCAACCTCCCGTCATCCCTCCAGATCCTTAAGCTTGTCCCGGATCAGGGCGGCCCTCTCGTAGTCCTCCTCCGAGATGGCTTCCTCCAGTTCCTTTCTGAGCCTCTCCTTCTCGTCCTCCGAGCCGGAGGCCTCCAGCCGGGCGGACTCGGACACCAGGTTCACGGAGATCCCCGCCTCCTCCACGATGGCCTCGGCGATGAAGACGGGGCACCCGGCCCGCACCGCCGCCGCGATGGCGTCCGAGGGGCGGGCGTCCACGACCAGGGTCTCGTCTCCCCGGGCCAGGATCAGCCGGGCGTAGAAGGTCCCGTCCCGGAGGTCGTTGATCTCGATCCGGACGAGCTGGGCGCCCAGGGCCTTGATCGTCGATAGAAAGAGGTCATGGGTCAGGGGACGGGGCACCTCGACGTGCCCCAGGCCGATGAGGATGGATTGGGTCTCCAGCTGTCCGATGAAGATGGGCACCGCCAGTTCCGACTGCTTGGGCCGTACCAGGACCACGTTGCCCTGGTCCGTCTGGGCAACGGTCCAGATGTCCGCCTCCACGAGGGTGTTCGTCGCCACGGTTCAAGTCTAGCGGGCGCGGGGCGGGGATGCAAATGGGGGAACGGGGGATCCGCCCCCGGAATTCGCCGTTTTCCGTACGATTGACAGACGCTCTGGGCTTTCCTATCTTGGAATTCGGAGGCTCAGATGAAAAAATCCTTCTGGATAGGCCTGGCCGCGCTGGTTGTCATCATCGGAGCCGTCCTCGGGTGGCGCTTCCTTACGCCCCAGGGCGCCGCGGCCGCACCCGGCTCTGTCGGAACGGTTCCCGGAACGGACAAGCTCCCCGCGGCCCGGGTAGAGCCCCTCCGGATCACCGGGATCGGAGGATACAGCCTCCCCGGCATCGACCTGGGCGACGGCCCGGTTCCCCTGCTCAGGATACCCCTCGATACCTGGGGGGGATACGCGTCCCTCTTCGCGGCCAACGGCGGAGCCGCCCCCGGCCGGGAGTCCGTGTTCTACCGGGATCACGGGTTCGCGGTGGAGCTCGTGCCCGAGGAGAGCGCCCAGGCGCAGATGGAGGGATTCGCCTCCGGCCGCTTCCCCGTGATCTGGTACGGCATGGACGGGCTGCCCCTGCTCTACGACGCCCTGAAGGGGGATCGGCGCGTCGTCCCCCAGGTGCTGGGCCTGTTCGATTGGTCCGTGGGAGGCGACGGGATCATCGTGCGGGACTATATTCGAAAGCCCCAGGACCTCAAGGGCAAGACCCTGCTCACGAGCTCCCCCGCGCCGTACTCGTTCTTCCTTCTCTGGTACCTTGCCCAGATCGACGTCAACCCCCTGGACGTGAAGGTGGTCCATGTCGACGACGGAAAGGCGGC
Source organism: Spirochaetota bacterium (assembly GCA_041306765.1). GTDB lineage: Bacteria > Spirochaetota > Spirochaetia > Treponematales > UBA12059 > JAAYUR01. The sequence continues at coordinate 6,738 of JBFZER010000218.1, forward strand.
CCTGGAGACCTTCAAGAAGAATCCCGGGATCGCCGCCTGGGTCACCTGGACGCCCTTCCTGTCCGATGTCGTGGACGAGGGCTCCAAGGATCACGTTCCGGGAACCCGTCTGCTCATCACGTCGAAGGATGCGAACCAGCTGA
>JBFZER010000219.1:0-2815 GCA_041306765.1 Spirochaetota bacterium
GAGGACAACCGCCGGAAGTTCTCGACCCTGTATTCGGTCCTCAAGGGCCAGATCGACCAGCCCGGAGAAGAACCGTAACGCAGAACATTCGATCGCCGATGTCTGAAGTTTTCGGCGCCGCGAAAGCGCTTCCTGCAATTCACCGAAGCTCGCCAGAGCTTCGGTGCCGCCAAGGCGCTGCGCGCCTTGGCGCTATTGAGCCTTGCCGATCAAAGCCTGTATGACCTTGTCCGTGATATCCACCGCCGGGCTGTACCATATGATGGCGCTCGTGACGGACCCCGTCGAATGGCTGCTCAGGATCACGGAAAAGCCCTCGGCCTCCGCGATCCCCTGGATGGTACGGTAGGCCAGCTGGGAGAAATCCGAACTCTCCATGAGCCTGCGGGATCGATCCTCAAGCTCCGTCTGCTTGGCTTTGAAGTAGTCCGAGAGGTACTGGGCGCGGCGGTACAGCTCCTGGTCCATTCGCAGGATTTCGGTCTGGTCCGACCGGGCTATGGCCTCCGCCCTCCGAACCTGAAGCTGCTTGATCTCGTTCGACATCCGGTCGATTTCAGCCTGGACCTTCAGCTTGTCCTCTTCCAGCTTGCGAACCGCCGCGGAGTCCCGGGAATAGGTGAGATAAACCTTTGCCAGGTCCACCACCGCCACCCGCGTGATCTGCTGGGCCTGGACCGCCCCCAGCGCGGCGAGGAAAAGGGCCGGGACAAGGATCCTGCGCTTCACGTTCATGCTGCCTCCTCGTCAGAGCGAAGTCTGGCTGATGCTGATGACGAACTCCAAGCCTTCCGTGGCCCACTCGAATCGTCCGGCCCCGTTCATGAAGAAGCGCTTGGCGAAGTAGAACCGGAACGGGAACTGGGGGATCGTGAACCGGAACCCGGCTCCCAGGCTGAAGGCGAGGTTCTCGAAGCCCAGGTCGAACAACGAGGTCTTGGAGGCATCCAGGCTGCCGGAGGCTCCTCCCGAGAAGGAAAGAAGCCCGCTGTCGGTATTGACCGTCACGGCGTCCAGGAACATGTCGAAGGCCAGGAACTGCTGGACGAGGGGCATCCGGATCTCCACCCAATTCTCCCAGAGCAGGTTTCCGCCGAAGGTCTCATCGGTCAAGTCTCGCCAGCCGCGGCCGACGAAAAAGCCGTCGATGTACAGCTTGGAGTTGTCCGTGACCTCCAGGGCCCGGCCGGGCTTGGGAATCAGGACGGAAAGGCCCGTATGGCCTCCCAGGACCCACTTGAGCGACCAGTCCTCCCCGACCGGAATGTCGAAGAGGGTCACGTAACCCTCCAGCTTCGTGTCCGTGCGCAGGAACTGGTCCTTTTCGAATTCGAACAACCCAGCCCAGGTGAATTTCTGGCTGGCGAAATACCCCTTGGAGGGATCGTACCAGAGATCCAGGGCGTTCAGGTAGGTCCGGAAGATCAGGCTGTTGGAGTTGATCCATTCTCCCGCGGTGGATGCGAGATCCTCGCTGAAAGGCCGGAAGAGGCCCTGGTCATAGGACTGGTTCGTCAGGCCCAGCCGGACGCCGCCGCTCAAGCCGAGGGTGCCGACGGGGAATACGAAGCGGTAACCCAGGGAAAAGGTGAGGTAAATGTTCCAGTACTCGTATTGCATGTAGTACTCGTCGGGGACTACGTACCCTGCGGCTTCGTACTCCGCCCAGGACGTGTAGGGATCCGGCACAGCGGCGGGGTCCCCGTAATCGAAGACCGGCCCCAGGGTATCCTGGAGAGCGTCCATCCCCTTGTGCACGAAGGAAAGCTCTATAGAGCCGGTCATCCTCTTCCCGAAGAGCCAGGGATCCGAAAATCCCAGGGTTACCTCCTGGCTGTCCGGGGAGGCGGTTAGCCCGACGGAAATGCTCTGCCCGTTCCCCAGGAAGTTCCGGTCATTCCACTTGATGAGACCGGAGATCGGGAATTCCGGGGTACTCGCTCCGATGCCCGAAAGTGTGAGTCCGAACTGGATGTCCGCGGAGCTCTGCTCCTCGACGGTGATTACGATGTCCATCAGGTTTTCCGCGCTGCCGGGGATCATCTCCGGCGTAAGGGCGGAGAAGTACTGCAGGTTGTAAAGGTTGCGCAGCCCCGTGATGACCTTGGTCTTGGAGAAAATGTCTCCCACCTCGAAGGGCAGCTCCCGGTAGATAACGTGGTCCTTGGTCTTCTTGTTTCCCTTGATGATGACGTTCTCGATGTGGGCCCGGTCCCGCTCCACGATCTCAAGGGTGAAGGCGATCACCCGCCGATCCTGGTCGCGGCGCTCCTTCATCTCGATCCGGTTGAAGATGTAGCCGTTCTCGTAATACAGGTCCTCGATCCTCTGCTTGTCCGCCAGGAGGGTCCGGTAGTTCAGGATTACCCCCTCCTTGGAACGGACAAGGGTGGAAAGCTTTTCCGTGGTGAAGATGCGGTTCCCGGAATACTCAAGCCCGCCGAAGCTGTACTGCTCCCCTTCGGAGATCACGAAGGTGAGGATCAGCCGGGACTTCTGGGTACCTTCCTCGCGGTTGATCTCCCGGAGCACATCCACGATCTTGACGTCCACGTAGCCCCGGCTCTGGTAGAGATCCACGATCTGGATCCGGTCCGCCTCGAGTTTTTGCTCCTGGAACAGCCCGGGCTGGAAGAGGCCCTGCTCCTTGAGGGACAGCTTGGATTTCAGGGAGGCCGCGGCCAGGGAGGTATTCCCCTCGAACCGGATCTCCTGGATGGCCACCTGGCTCCCCTCGGATACCTGGAAGACGAGCACGAGGGAGTTTTCCCCGCGGCCGGGTTCCGTGAAGCTCGACACCGACGCGTCGGCGTAT
>JBFZER010000220.1:0-3269 GCA_041306765.1 Spirochaetota bacterium
CCAGGGCCAGGTTGGCCAGGAGCAGGAAGCCCTTGCCCTCCCGGAGCACCTTCCCGATGTCCAGGCTCTCCCAGGTGGAGGCCTTGGTCATGGACCGGTACCGGCCCTCGTCCAGCTCGACGCAGACGCGACCGGGCTTCTCGGATTCGATGATGGCCGCGGCCTCGTCTATGCTCTCCCGGGAGACGTGGGCCGTCCCAACGAGGATGAAGGTCCTGCCTCCGAGTTCCAAGCGGCGTACGTTCTGCATTGCCGTCTCCAGATTCAGCCCGCAGGAACGCGCGAGGCGTGCCGGCGGCCCGGGTATGTCGAATCAGGGCTTCGGAGCGATACGCTCCAGTTCCCGCTCCATCAGGCGATGCTCCAGGAGACCCTCCCGCCCCATGTCCTTGACCATGAGGAGGTATCGGGCCCCCAGGGAGGTCTTGCCCTGGATGATCCAGTACTGTCCGAGATAGAACAGCATTTCGGCCCGCGTGTCGAGACTCTTCTCCGCGGGTATCTTTGTCTCCAACTCCGAGGCGGCGTCGTTCCGGTCCTGCAGGAGGCGGAGAATCAGCCAGTGGAGGTTGTGGGTCTCCCGGTTGATACGGGCCAGGTAGCGGGCCGCCAGGGCCTTGCCCTCCGCGTCCTGCCCGGCCCGGTAGGCCGAGATGACCGCCAGGATGCCGTATTCCATCCGGCCGGGGGAGTAGGAGAGGGCTTTCTCGAAGCCCTCCCGGGCTGCCGGGTAATCGCCCAGACGGAAGGATGTGACCCCGACGGACTCGAAGGCGTACCAGTAGTCCGGGTAGAGGGCTACGATCCTGCGATAGTCCGAGCGCGCCTCCTGGTCCCGGCCCGCCTGCTCCAGCATCCCGCCCCGGTAGACGTAGGGAAGGAAGTAGTCCGGGTCGAGGCGGATCGCCTCGTCGAAGTCCGACCGGGCTTCCTCCAGGCGGCCCAGGTCCATCCGGAAGCGCCCGCGCTCGATGCGGTACCAGGGCACTGCCGGATCCAGCCGGACGGCGGCGTCCAGGTCCGAAAGGCTCTCCTCGTACCTGCCCAGGCGGTAGCGCACGCGGCTCCTGTCCGCCAGGGCCTGGGAGGAGGAGGGATGGGCCTGGACGGCCCGGACAAGGGCGACCTCGGCCTCCGCGGGCTTGTCCCGGCGCAGGAGGGTCCGGCCCAATCCCAGCAGACCGGAGAGGTTGTCCGGGTCCGAGGCCAGGCTCTTCCGATAGAATTCTTCCGCCCGGGTGTAGTTCTTGCCGGCGTACCAGGAGTCCCCGTAGGCGGCCAGGGCTTCCGGGTTGGTCGGGTCGACGGCCAGGACCCTGTCCAGGGCGGGCCTCAGGGTTTTGTCGTCCCCGGCAAATCGCTCCACCTGGGCGGCCGCCATCAGGGCCTCGGGGTTCGCCGGCTCGGCGGCGACCGCCTCGGCTGCCGCGGCCCGGGCCTCGGGGACCCTGCCCGCGGACACAAGGACCGAGGACAGGAGGATCCGGTATTCGTTGTTCCCGGGCTGCTCGGCGATCAGGGACCGGAGACGCGATTCCGCCTGGGCGTATTCCCCCCGGGTAAGCAGGTCCGAGAGGGACTCCATGCCGCGGATTTCCCGTTCCTGGGGGCTCAGGGCCGTTTCCGGGGCCTTCTCGGGGGTAGCCGGGCGCTCCGGTCCTCCGACGCAGGAGGCGGCCAGGAAGGCGGCCAGGAGGGCCGCGGGGATGGTTCTGGATCCTCGCATCTTCGTTCTCCGTTCGTTCCGTGTCTGGGGGGCATCCGCATGGTACCGGGTTTCCCGAGCCCCGCGCAAGGTCGCGCGTCAGGTTGCATTCCGGCGGAAAACCTGCTAGAGTCCGCGCATACCATGAAACTAGGCGCGTTCGGCCGGGGCTTGGCCCTCGCCGCTCTCTATATCGGCATACTCCTCGGCCTCGTTCTGCTCCAATTCCGGGTGGACGGGGACTTCACCCGGGTATCCTCGGGAATCACCCTGAAGGGTCAGGCGGGCGAGCAGGAAGGCTCCCTGGTATCCGGCACCCTGGGATTCGGGGGCCTGGTCCTCGCCTTTTCGCCCGCCAAGCCCCTGGCCTGGACGGCCCAGGACGGCAGCGAGAGGTCCGCCATCCCCAAATCCTTCCAGGAGACCCCGGACGGATTCCTGATCCAGTTCACCGACGGTCTGGAACTGCGCGCCCGATCCTCCGGCGAGCCGGGTTTCCGGGCAGGGTTCGAGTTCTCCCGGAAGACGGGCCCCCTGCGAAAGGTGACGGTCACCGTTTCCACGGCCCGCCGTTTTCGCCTGACCCAGGAGGAGAAGATCTATTTCGTGACCGGAAGCTCCGGTCGATTCCTCCTGGACGTTCCGGAGGGCGCCGTTTCGCCGGACCGCCGGAGCATCTCCCTCCCCTTCGCCCGGGGCCGCGTCGCCCCCGTCTCCCTGGCCAAGGCCGACGATGGGACGCAGACCGCCTCCCTGCGGTTCCTGGAACAGGCCGCCCTGGATCCCGCCGCGTTCCAGCGAGAGGTGGCGGCGTTCCGGGACAAGGCCTGGAAGGGCCTCTCCGCGGACCGCTTCCTGCCCGGGACGGTGGAATGGAAGGATGCGGCCGGAAAGGCCGCCTTCTCGGAGGCCGCCCTGACGGCGTACCTGGCGGAAGCCTGGTCCCGGGGCCAGGGGCTCGCCGCCCTGGAGCGGGTCCAGGCCGCGAACGCCCTGCATCCGTCCTCCCTTACCCACCTGTCCGTGCCCTTCCTGGGCCGGACCACCGACCGCATGCGGGCCTTCGAGGAGGCGGATCTCCTGGAGGTGAAGCGCCTGGAGCGGCTCGTCGCGGCCAGGAATCCCGCCCTGCTGGAAAAGCCGGGGCTCGTACGCTTCCTCCTGGACCGGGCCCCCTACGCCCTGGCGCGGGACGCCTTCCAGATGGTCGGAGCCCTGGACCTGGGGGCCCTCACCGTGGGCCAGGCCGCGGGCGGCCTGGGCGCCTGGGCGGAGGCCGAGGACCTGTTCGGCCCCGGGGAGAACCCCTTCGCGCGGTTCGCCGGGGTAGCCGAGCGCCAGATACTGCCCTCCGTCGTCAAGGCCGGGGAGGGCTTCTTCCTGACCACCGGGCCGGACGGCTCGGTGATCCTGGAGACCTCCATCCGGGCGGGCTGGTCCCTAATCCGCCTGGGCGAATCCACCGCCAAGCCGATGTTCACGGGCATCGGCCAGAGCCTGGTCCTGGGCGCCCTCCGCCTTTCTGACCCCCTGGGCTTCCTGCCCCGGACCGTGATCGTGCGCA
>JBFZER010000221.1:0-2897 GCA_041306765.1 Spirochaetota bacterium
GTTCATGCAGATGCTCTCGCAGGTGCCGCAGCCCACGCATGTATCCGCGTCGTTGATGTGGAAGCCCCGGTACCGGGGCGCGCCGGGGCGCTCGTCGATGGGCCTGCGGACCGTGAAGGGCTTCTCGAAGGCCCGCTTCCATACCGCGAAGGGGGCTATGATGTCCTTGATATCCATGCGCTCACCTCTCGATCTCGGGCGGATAGGTGTGGAGGCTCACCATGAGGCCCGCCACGTCGGCGATGTTCACGCCCCGGACCAGGCGCTCCATGACGGACACCCCGTGGGTGTAGCTGGGGCCCCGCACGGCCACCCGGCGGGGCTTGTCGCCCCCGTCGGACACCACGTAGAAGCCGTACTCCCCCCGGGTGCACTCCGCGGCCACGTAGGTCTCCCCGGCGGGGATGCGCCAGTGAAGGGGATTGGGCAGGCGCTCCCGGAAGGGGCCCTCCCCGGGCAGGGCGTCCACGATCTGGCGGATCAGGTCGATCCCCTGGAACATCTCCTCCAGCCGGAGACGGGCGCGCTCGAAGGCGTTGGACTCCTTCCCCACCACGGGCTCGAAGGAGAGGCGGGGGTAGGCCAGGTAGCCCCGGTCTTTCCGGAGGTCCCGCTTGAAGCCCGCGGCCCGGGCGTTGGGCCCCGTGATGCCGTAGCGGTCCACCCAGTCCGGGGGGATGTATCCCAGACCCTCGGCGCGCATCTTCATCACCGCGTTGTGGAACATCACGAGCTCGATGTCCTTCAGGTTCTTCTCGATGACGGTCATGGTCTCGAGCACGTGCCGGAGGAATCCCGGGGGAACGTCGGCCCGGACCCCGCCGGGGATGATGTACATGTGGTAGATGCGGCCGCCCGAGAGTTCCTCGAAGAGGTCCAGGACGTAGTCCCGCATCGTGACGCTCCACTGGGCTATGGTTCCGTGCCCGAAAGCCCCGGCCTGGCCGCCGATCCACATGAGGAAGCTGGCCAGGCGGATCATCTCCAGGGAAAGGGTCCGGAGCCAGACCGCCTTGTCCGGGACCTCGATCCCCGCCAGTTCCTCCAGGGCGGCGGCGTAGCAGTACTCGTTGAAGTCCGGCTCCGGAACGGCGATGCGGCAGACCAGGGGGAAGTTCTGCATCCACAATCGCCGCTCCATCAGCTTCTCGAAGCCCCGGTGTAGGTAGCCCACGTGGGTCTCGCAGTCCACCACGGAGTCGCCCTCGATCACCAGGCGCAGGGACATGTTTCCCGTGATGCCCGGGTGGTTCGGCCCCTGCCACATCACCAGGTACTTGCCGGAATCCAGGTCCGGGACGGCCCGCTCCTCGGGGGGAACGTAGGGGGTCTTGGGGCGGCTCATGCGTCGGCCTCCGTGTGGAGTTTTTCCTTCATGTACGCCCCGGGATCCCGGGTCTCGCGGCCGGGCCGATCCGCGTAGGTGGCGTCGCTGTAGGCCAGGGAGTCGAAGTCCCTCCGCATCATGGGCGGTCCTTCCCAGCCCTCCAGGACGAACTCCTCGTCCACCCGGGGGCTGCCCGGGAAGTCGATCCCGTACCATTCCTTGAGCTCCCGCTGGTAGGTCCAGGCCTGGCTCCAGAGCCGGTGGATGGATTCCATCACCGGGCGGTCCCGGTCGATCTCGCAGTGGACCAGTATCCCGTGGCCCGAGCCGTGGTTGTGCACCGCGTAGGTCAGCCGGAAGACCTTCCGCTCGATGAGATCCACCGCGGTCGCGAAGGCCAGGTGGGCGTAGCCCGCCTCGTCCCGGAGCCAGGTCAGGGTGTCCCGCAGCTTCTGCGCGTCCACGGTCACGGAGGAGAGGTCCTTCCTCTGGTCATGCCATTCCCGGGCGCCGTAGCGGTCGGAAAGCAATTCTGCCAGTTCACGCATCCTTTCCCCCTACCAGTTGTAATCCGGCATGTTCCAGTCCTTGATGACCCGCTTCTGGTTGGCCTTGTACCGCTCGAAGTCGCGGGCGTACTGGTTCTGGCCCTCCGCCTTGCCCGCGCGGATGATCCGTTTGAGTTCCTGGAAGCCCGCCAGCAAGGCCTCCGGCCGGGGCATGCAGCCCGTGATGTACACGTCCACGGGGATGTACTGGTCGATGCGCTTGATGGTGTTGTAGCTGTCCCAGTACATGCCGCCGTTGATGGTGCAGGAGCCCAGGGCCACGACGAACTTCGGGCCCATCATCTGCTCGTAGCTTCGGACGATGCGCTTCAAGGTCTTCACGGAGGCGTAGCCCCCGATGACGAAGACCGAGGACTGCCGGGGGGTGGGCCGAGGCTGGATTCCATAGCGGTACATGTCGTAGCGGCTGGTCATGAGGGGGCGGAGTTCGATGGCCCCGCAGCCCGTGCCGAAACCCAGGATCCACAGGCTCTCGGATCGGGCCCAGTTCCAGAAATCCTCCACGATCTTGGCCGCCGGGGCATACTCCCGGGGGGGCGCGTCGCAGAACAGCCCCCTCTCCTCGAGGGGCAGACCCTCGTTGGCCAGGGGCACCGGCTTGCCTTTCTTGTCGGACACGGTCGGCCTCCTATATCGCCGCGATGATGACCGAGGCGATGCCGATCAGGGTGGGCACGCCCAGGAAGAACCGGATCGACTGATCGACCCGGAACCGGGGGAAGGCCTGGCCTACGAACACGTTGATGAAGTAGATGAGGAAGGTCTTCACCACCATCGTGACGATGTCCGTCGCTCCGCCGAAGTACAGGTTCATGTAAAGCACGAGCTTGGCCCCGTTGAAGATCGCACGGTTCGTCTGGAGCATCCCCAGGAGGTTGCTCTGGTACTCCGTGGGCGGGCCGATGGGGATTTCCTGGGGGGCTATGACGATGCTGAAAGGGTTGTGCATGGACATTCCCAGGAATGCGATGAGGGCGGCGACAACCGCAAGGGGGTTCGTC
>JBFZER010000222.1:0-9761 GCA_041306765.1 Spirochaetota bacterium
CGGGCGGAACGGTAGCATCTTTCGACCGCGTTGACAAGTCTCCGGCCGGATTCCTATAATCCTCCACCATGCCGAAAGATAGACTCGTCACCGAGCAGGACATAGATGCCGCCGCCGTCCGCCTTCCGCCCTTGTTCGGCCTGTCCCCGGGACGCTGGCTGGCAGCCGCGGCCGCCCTGCTCCTGGCTGTCCTGGTCTTCTCGGCCCTGGCCCTTCCGGGCATTCTGAAGCCCGGCACCCGGTTCCGGTTTTCCAGCGTTCCCGTCGGGGCGGCTGTCTACGTGGACGGGGCCTACGCCGGCACGACGCCCTTCGAGGCCTTCGTTCCCGGGGGCCGGCGGGCCATCCGGGTATCGAGCCCCGGTTTCCGGGACCTTGACCTCTCCCGCAGCGTCGGCAGCCGCCTGTTCGCCTCGGCCTTCTTCCCCCGCACCGAGGCGGTCGAGGCCCGGTTGACCCTGGAGGACGGTGAGGGGCTATGGCGCGGCGCGGTCCGGGAATTCTCCGAGTGGTGCCTGGCCGGCGAACCGACCGCCGTCTGGCAGGCTCCGCCCGTCCTGGAAACCGCCGCGGCCGCCCGATTCGCCGACCCCGCCGCGGCCGCGCCCTCCTGGGAGGAACGCCGGGATTTCGTCCTGGCAGCGGCGCGTCTGGTTTCCCACCCCTCCGCCGCCCGGGAACTCCTCCGGGCCGCCTCCCTCGCCTTCGGGTCCGGGGATCCGGTCAGCCCAGCGGCCGCGGAAGGATGGAAGCGAATCCTCTCGGAGGAACCCGGGCTGGCCGGGCTCCTGGGAGAACTTGCGCCGAAGGAAACCGAATCCCTTCCGGGCATGACGGAGAGGGCCACCGAGAGGACAGCAGTCCCGGCCGCTCCTTCCGCAATCAGCGCTCCCGGGGCCGGTCCAGCGCCCGTAACCCTCCGGGGAGTGCGCTTCCTGCCCGTCCCCGGGGCCGGACGGCGGTGGCTCGCGGAGACGGAGACCACCGTCGGCCAGTATGCCGCGTTCATCCGGGACCGTCCGGAATGGGGCCCGGACCGCCTCGGCCCGCTCGTATCCGAGGGACTCGCTACCGGGGATTACCTGGCCGGTTTCGGGAACGCGCACCCGGACGAACCCGTGCGCGGCGTCTCCTGGCACGCTGCCCGGGCCTACGCCTCCTGGCTCTCGGGATCGGCGCCGGCGGACCTCCGCGTGGACCTGCCATCGGAAGTCCTGTGGGAAGCGGCCGCCCGGGCGGGCGGCGGGAAGGGCCCGCGGATCTGGGCGGACGGCTCCCGCGCGGGTCCCGCGCCCGCCGCCGGCAGGGCCCGCGACGAAGCGGGCTTCGTGGACCTCCTGGGCAACCTCTGGGAGTGGTGCGGGGATTCCTTCGCCCTCCGACCGGATATGGGCGCGGACGCGGCGCTGCGCTTTCCGGGCTCCGAGCGGTCCGTGCGGGGCGGTTCCTGGGCCAATCCCGAAGGAGCCGTCACCGAGGCCACCCGGGGCTCCTTCCCCCCCGAATGGTGCTCGCCCTTCCTGGGATTCCGGCCCGCGCTCACCGCGGGCGGGGGGGGCTGACATGGACGGATCCGGAACCAAGCTGATCGCCCTCAACCGCAAGGCCCGGTTCAACTACGAGGTCGAGGAAGACTTCGAATGCGGCATCGAGCTCGTGGGGAGCGAAGTGAAGTCCTTCCGCCTGGGCAAGATCTCCTTTCCCGACGCCTTCGCGGTGATCGAGGGAGGGGAGGTCTGGATCCGAAACCTCCACGTTGCGGAGTATGTCTTTTCCTCGATCTTCAACCACGAACCCGACCGGAAGCGAAAGCTCCTGCTGCACAGGCAGGAGATCAAGCGCCTCAAGCGAAAAGTGGATGAGCGAGGCTACACCCTCGTCCCCCTGTCCTTCTATTTCAAGAACGGCCGGGTCAAGGTCAGCCTGGGGCTCTGCAAAGGCAAGAAAGCGGCGGACAAACGGGCCGCCATCAAGGACCGGGACGTGGAGCGGGATACCCGGCGGGAGCTCCGGGAGAGGAACCGTTGATGCAGCCGCTCCTTCCCGCCCGCCCGGGCGAGCGCCCGCGCATCCGGGGCGCCTGCGGGACCGCGCCGTGCGGATAACCGGCGGTTATCTCCGGGGCCGGTCCGTCTCGGTGCCCCGGGGAAATCTGGACATCCGGCCCGCCATGGATCGGATGCGGGAATCGGTCTTCGCGGTCCTGGGCGACCTGTCGGGAAAATCCTTCCTGGACCTGTTCGCGGGGTCCGGCATCCTCGGGCTGGAAGCGTCCAGCCGAGGTGCAGGTCCCGTGGTCTGCGTAGAAAAAGACCGGGAAAAGTTCCCCCAGCTCCTCCGGAACGTCGCCATCTCGGAATGCCGCATCGAATGTCACCGCATGGCCGCGGAGCTGTATCTGAAACGGGCCAAGGAATGCTTTTCCGTGATTTTCCTGGATCCCCCCTTCCCCTACGGTCATCGGACGGAACTCCTTTCAGCCATTTCGGAACGGTTCCGGGTCGAGGAGGGAGGATTGGTCCTGCTTCATTACCCGGAGGAGGATCCCCCGCCGGACCAGGAGGGCTGCCTGTCCATGAAAGACGAGCGAAGGTACGGCCGATCCCGGGTCCGTTTCTACGTCCGGGTCCCCTCCGGGGAACCCTGACGGCGTCCGGTCGGGTCGAATCCTAGAGATCCATGCCCCGGAGAAAAGATCGGAGGCGCCTGCCTCGGCGGTTTTCGGCGTCCCGTACCCGGGGCGGCGCTGTGAACTCCGCATCCGCTCCGTCTAGGAATCCGAGCACGGCGGGAAACACGGGAGATCGGGTCTCCTCCAGCCCCGTAAGGCGTTCCACTGCGCGATCCCTGTCATCCATGCTTGACCTCTCCAGATTCCCTTGACTCATGGTTTAGACCATAGCACGCTCGTTTCGGAATTTCTGGACAAAATGGATATCAATGTCATCCTGTTGATTCCCGAGGCCATTTTTGGTATAGTAATAAACTGATTATGGTTAAAAAAGAGTTCGAGAAGTTCCCCGGGGAAGGCCTCATCAAGACCACGGATGTACCCCGGGAGGACCTGGGAACCGTCGACAAGGTTCAGCTCAATCGTCGGGGCAACGAGTTCTTCAATTCCGGTGACATCGAGCAGGCGCGGAGATTGTTCCAGACGACGGGATACTCGGACGGGCTAATCCGGGTAGGGGATTGGTATCGAGGGAACAACAAGCCCGTTGAGGCCTTGAAAATGTACAGACTGGCGCACGACGACGTTCGGAGCGGCGCCTTGATCGAAAAAATGGCCCTTGTAGTTCAAAACCTTCTCCATGAAGAGGATCAAGATGACCAATCATCCCGATCATGAAAACCCGGGAATGGATCCCGCCGAAACCTCCTCCGGCTCCCAGCCGCCCGAACTCGTCGAGATCTCCGAGTTGTCGAAAAAGGGATACCAGTACCTGAAAGAAAACCGGGTGCGGGACGCGGAGGAGTGCTTCCGCAAGATCCTCGAAAAGGAACCGGAGAACAACTACGCCCTGGTCGGCATCGGGGACTCCGCCCGCAAGCGGGGCACCTACCGAGAGGCCGTGGATTCGTACAAAAAGTGCCTGGTCTACCACCCGGGCAACAACTACGCCCTGTTCGGCCTGGCGGACTGCTACAAAGCCCTCAACCAGTACCAGATGGCGATCGAGATCTGGGAGCAGTACCTCCTGCACGACAACAAGAACATCACCGTCCTGACCCGCGTCGCGGACGCCTACCGCAAAGTCCGGGACTTCCGGAAATCCAAGGCCATCTATCTCCGGGTCCTGGAGATGGAGACGGACAATCCCTATGCCCTCATCGGCCTGGGGCATCTCCACTACGATTTCAAGGAATACAAGGACGCCCTCCAATACTGGCAGCGCATGGTGGACCTCCAGGGCACAGCTGTGGACATCCGGGTCCTCACCTCCATAGGCAACTGCTACCGAAAGCTCAAGCAGTTCGACCGCGGGGTTCCCTACTTCCAGCAGGCCCTGGACAAGGAACCGGGCAATTTCTACGCCCTGTTCGGCCTGGCGGACTGTTTCCGGGGAACCGGCGATTCCGCCCGGAGCCTGGAACACTGGGACCGCATCCTCGCCCAGGATCCCCGGAACAAGGTGATCCTGACCCGGGCGGGGGACGCATACCGGGCCCTGGGGGATTATGTACGCGCCACGGACTATTACGAGCGGGCTTTGAATATAGAGTTCGACGTATATGCCGTGCTCGGGCTTGCGGTCATAGCCCGGCTCCAGGGCAAGACGGCGGACGCCATCGAGTCCCTTAGAAAGCTCATCGGGAACGACCCGAAGAATTACCGGCTATACCTCGAACTGGGACAGTGCTACCTGGCCACGGGCGAGAAACAGAAAGCCCTGGACATCCTCGCGGAATTCCAGCGCCTGGGGATACGGAACCCGTATATCCAGGACCTGCTCGCGAGGATACAGCGCGGCTAGGCAGTGTCCGCCTACCTTGCCGGCCTGCTTCCCCACGAAATAGCCGGGGAATGCGGCTTTGACCGCGTTTTCCGGGGCCTTCAGGTCTTCAAATGGCTCGCCGCGGGCGCCCAGTCCTTCCAGGACATGACCAACCTGGCAGCCCCCGAGCGGGAACGCCTCGGCGGCCTTTTCCCGTCCCTGCTGGGCACGACCCTGGACGGCCGCTTCCGGGACGAGGACGGTACCGTCAAGCTCAAGCTCCGCCTTCCGGACGGAGCCGCGGTTGAGACCGTGCTGCTTACGGACATCGAGGGACGCCGGACCGCCTGCATCTCCACCCAGGTGGGATGCCCCATGGGCTGCTCCTTCTGCAAGACCGGCACCCTGGGATTCCTCCGGAACCTGGAGGCCTTCGAGATCGTGGAGCAGTACCTCCACCTGACCCGGATGTTCGGCCGTCCCTCCAATCTCGTCTTCATGGGCATGGGGGAGCCTCTTCTGAACCTGGCCGAGGTCCGCAGGAGCATCGAGGTTCTTTCCCACCCGGACGGAATCGGACTTTCTCTGCGGAAGATCACGATCTCCACCTGCGGCCTGGTCGAAGGGATCCGGGACCTGGCGGACAGAGGACCCCATGTCCGCCTGGCCGTCTCCCTTACCTCCGCGGTTGAGGGGATCCGGACCGAACTGATGCCTGTGAATCGAAGCAACAGCCTCGGGGATCTCCGGGACGCCCTGGCGTACTACCAGGAAAAGACGAACGACCGCATCACCCTGGAGGCGGTGCTGATCGGGGGCGTCAACGACCGGCCGGAGGATATCCGCGCCCTCGCGGAATGGTCCCGGAACCTCAGGGTGCAGGTGAACCTGATACCCTGGAACCCTGTCCCGGAACTGCCTTTCCGGGAACCGTCCCGACGCGCCGTGGAGGACGCGGTAGCCCTGCTGGAATCCGCGGGGATCCCGGTAATCCGCCGGATGCGCCGAGGCCGCGGCGTCCTGGGTGCCTGCGGCCAGTTGGGCGATTCCCTTCGCGCCGCCGATTAGCCCCCGGCCGGAAGTCGCAGGGCCGGAGACGGCCCCGATTTCCGCTTTCCCCGGAGTCAGCCGCCCATCGTTCCGCGAACGAAATCCAGGGTCCTGTCCCGTACCGCCCGGGCCTCGGCGGCAAGGGTTTCCGCCTCCGAGCGGATCCGGTCCGCCCACCCGGTATCCTCTATGGATCCCAGGTTGATCAGCACGTTGAGGGCGGCCCCCTCGGCCCCGGCCGCCGCCAGGAGGGCGCCAACGCCGGCGTCCGTCACCGAAGCGCGGTTTCCCAGGGCCGCGGCGGACTCGGAGACCCGGGCGGCTTCCAGACATGCCCGGGCCGTCTCCAAGGGCACCAGAGTGGCGCTCCTGTAGCCCTCCTGTACGGCCGTTGCCCGGGCGGCCTTCTCCGCCTCCGTGGATTTGGGGAGCTTCTGGGCGGCCATCACGTCGTTGAACGCGTCCGTGTCCTCGTCCACCGCCGCCATGAGCCGCTCCTTGATCCCCTGAGCCCGCACCGCCAGATCGTCCAGGGTCTTCCAGGAATCCTCATAGCCCTTCTTTCCCACGGTCAAGTTGGCGACCATCGCGGAGAGCGCGGCACCCAAGCTGCCCGCCAGGGCGGCCACCGAGCCGCCCCCGGGGGCCGGGGAATCCGCGGACACTTCGTCCGCGAACGAGGCTACCGTCCGGGAAACCAGGGGCGCTGGGGCGCGGACCGCGTACTCGACGACCTTCTTCCCGGACTCGAAGGGAGCCACGGAATCGAGCCCCAGGGATTGGACTGCGGCCTCCACGAGGTCAGCTTCCGGGGCGCCTCCGCTCTTTCCGGCTCTGCGCAGGTAGAAACGCCCCGCCTCAACCAGCGGTTCCAGGGGAAGGAGCCCCACGACCTCGCTTCCCGTCACCAGGAGGCCCAGTTTCGCGGCCTCATCCCTCACGGTCTCGTAGACGAGGTGCAGGGGGGTGGCATGGTAGTCGGTGAGGTTGATGGAAACCTGGGCCCGGCGGTACGACTCGATGTACCACCCGATGGCCCTCACATGGTTGAGCCGGCCGGGAACTTTGACCAGGTTCCCCTGGGCGTCCCTGAGGGAGGCGCCGTCGGGTCCTTTGGCCGCCCGGCCGCCCTCACGGATATTGAGGGCGATTTCCTGGGCCAGCTTCCGGTCCCGGGTGTTGAGATTGACGTTGTAGGCGACCAGGAATTCCCGGGCGCCCACCACGGTAGCCCCCCAGCGGGGATCGAAGGAGGCGGGACCGAAGTCCGGCTCCCACTCTGGTTTCTTGAGCTTTTCCGGCAAGGCCTCGTATTCCCCCGAACGGATATCGGCGAGGCTTCTGCGTTCGGGCCGGGACGCGGCGGCTTCATACAGGTAGACGGGTATCCCGAGCTCCTCGGCCATGCGCCGACCTACCGATCTAGCCAGGTCCGCGCAGTCCTCCATCGTGGCTCCCCGAACGGGCACGAAGGGGCAGACGTCCAGGGCGCCCATGCGCGGATGGGCTCCGGAGTGCCTGCTCATATCGATCAACTCCCGGGCCGTCCGGGCGGCGGCCAAGGCGGCTTCGGCGACCTGGCCGGGCGGGCCCGCGAAAGTATACACCGTCCGGTTCGTATCCGCCCCGGGATCCACGTCCAGAAGCTTCACTCCGGCGACGCCGGAAATCGACCGGGCTATGGCGTCGATCACGCCCCTGTCCCGGCCCTCGGAGAAATTCGGCACGCATTCCACGATCATCCTGTCGGCCATGTCCCGCTCCCGTGAAGTACTTCGCTTTCCGCAACCGGACGCCCCGGCGCGGCGGCCTACTATACCACGAATTGTGCTTTCCTCCAGGGCCCCGCCGTGCTAGATTGGATCCTATGGAAGAAACGGATTTTCAGTTCGGCAAGAAGGTCTTCTTCCTGAATCCGCCCGGGGTGCTTTCGGATGTGGCCGCCACCCTGGGCGCCCACGAGTTCGAAGTCTACCTGGTCCACAACCACAAGAACCTGGCTCGATACCTCAGGAAGGAACCCCACGCCCTGGTTTTCGTCAACCTCGACGAGGGATTGGGAGAACCCGAGTGGGAGGCCTGGATACGCGGCCTTAAGTCGAATCCAGAGACTTCGTCGGTGGGGATCGGCGTGGTGACCATGCTGGGCAACCCGGAGATATCCCGGAAGTACCTGATGGACATCGGCATCACCTGCGGGTTCGTCACCCTCAAGATCGGCGCCTCCAAGACGGCGGACATTTTGCTTAAGACCCTGGAAGCCAACGAGGCCCGGGGACGCAGGAAATTCGTCCGTGCTTCCTGTCCCCCCGGCACCGCGGAGTTCACGGTTCCCGCGGGCGACACCACCCTCCGCGGGACCGTCCAGGACCTTTCCACCGCGGGCATGGCGGCCTGGCCGGATTCGACGGCCGATCTTCCCGTGGGGTCCCGCCTGAAAGACTTCCAGTTGACCCTGCGGGGCGCGCGGATCTTCCTGAACGGCATCGTCGTGGGCAAGCGCGCAGCGGGAGAGGGGCCGGACGCACAGGTCGTGATGTTCGAACCGGCGTCCCTCACGACCGAGAAGCGCGAGAAGATCCGTTCCTATATCCGCAGGGTACTTCAAGACGAGGTGAACCGACGGCTGGAATCCGCGTAGCCGAGGCTGCGCGGCCGATCCAGTGAATACTATCCGAAAGCAGCGAGGTGTGGATCATGAACGTCGAGGAAGCTTTTCTAGGTGCGCTTGAGTACGAAACCAAGGTTCGGGATCTCTATCGGGAGGCCGCTTCGGGCACCCGTGAGCCCGAGGCCCGGGGCCTCTACGAGATCCTGGGCAGGGACGAGCAGTCCCATATCGAGTACCTGAACCACTGCCTGGAACGCTGGAGGCGGGACGGGACGATCGATACCCGGGGACCCGGTACGGTCCTGCCCGCCCGGGACCGCCTAGACGAGGCCTTGAGGCGCGCCGCGTCCCCTCTCGACACGGCTGCGGCCGGGGTCGACGAGGGCGGCGAACTCGCCGCGTTGACCCGGGCCCTGGCGGCGGAGGAGGAGACCAGCGCCTTCTACCGCTCCCTCGTCTCTTCCCTCCCGGAGGAAGCGCGGGGCATTTTCCGGCGCTTCGTGGAGATCGAGGACGGCCATACGAGGATCGTGCGGGCCCAGCTGGACCAGGTCAGCCGGACCGGGTATTGGTTCGACCTGCGCGAGTTCGACCTGGAGGACTGAAGCCGCCCCGACCCTGGTAGCCGCGGTCCCCCGGGGGAGTCTTCCGGTAGGCGGGCGGCCCCCGGCGGGCGGGCGCCCCGTCCTTCGGGAACGCGATCTTGACGATGGGTCCCTTCCCCGACTTCCGGGCCTCCGCGATGATCCGCTCCGCCGCCTCGAAGGGCACGGTGACGAATGAGAACGATTCGTAGACCTCCACCCCGCCGACCAGGCGGTCCGGGAGTTCCGCGAGCTCCTTGACGAACACCGCGATCGCCTTGCGGTCCGCGCCGTCCTTCCTTCCCGCCCCGACGAAGAGCCGGGTCGTGGCTTCCTTGTCCAGGAAGTCCGTACGCACGTCCCCGTAACGGGCGGGATCCAGCTCGGCGCCGTACCCAGAGGCCAGCGCGGCGGCCAGTGCGTCCAGAGGGTCCAGGTTTTCGGAAAGCTCCCGGGCAAGCATCCTCCAGCGGTCCCGGGACGAGGCGAGCGCCTCTGCGGCCGGTCTCGCGGCGGAATCCGCCGCGGGCGGATTTTCCGCCGTCGAATCCCCTGCCCCCACGGCTATCGCCTCGTCCGGAAGCAGGCCGAGTTCAGCGGCCGAGGAGAGCACCCTGCTCCGGATGCGCTGCCGCTTGGCTTCCAGGACCTCGTCGATCTCCGGCACGGAACCTTTTTTCAGGGCAGCCCCGGCGGTCTTCCGGAGGAAGAAGATCCGCCGATACTCGTCCGGGGTTACCAGGGTTATGGCCGTACCGGTGTTGCCCGCGCGTCCCGTGCGTCCGATGCGGTGGGTGTAGGAATCGGGGTCGTGGGGAAGGGAAAAATTGACGACATGGGTGAGCCTTTCGATGTCGATCCCCCGGGCGGCTACGTCCGTGGCCGTGAGGATCGTGGTCCGCTTTGTGCGGAACCGCCGCAGGACTTTTTCCCGTTCCATCTGCGACAGGTCTCCGTGAAGGGCTTCCGCTCCGTAGCCCCTCTCCCCCAGATTCTTGGCCAGTACGTCCGCGTCCACCTTTGTTGAGCAGAAGACGATTCCGTAGAACTCGTCCTCCTTGTCCACCAGGCGGCACAGGA
>JBFZER010000223.1:0-3361 GCA_041306765.1 Spirochaetota bacterium
ACAGGAGATTGGCCAACTCCTCCCGGGCCAGGCGGGCCCTGCCCTCCGTGGAATCCCCGAAGGCGGCCAGGGCCGCCCGGAGGGCGGGCTCGGCGTCCTCGTAGAGACCCAGGCGGAGGGAGGATTCGGCGCGCAGGAAGAGATCATCCCCCCCAAGGGGTCGGACCCGCTCGGCTTTCCGGAGCTGCACCAGGGCGGGCACGTCCAGGCCCGCCGCGGCCAGGCTTCGCGCCAGCCGGGCCCGCTGGGCCGGATCCGCCTTTTCCAGCACGGACCAGCGCAGGCGCCAGGCCTCGACCTCCAGGGGCCGGGTCTCAAGCAGGATGTAGCGGAGGACGCAGCGGGCCTCGTCCGCCTCGTCGTAATTCTGGGCGGCGAAGGCCAGCCGGCCCTGGCGCACGGTCTCGTCCTCGCACTCCGCGGTCCACTCGTCGTCCACTGCGGCTACCAGGCGCGTCCCGGAGAGGACGATCTTCAGGTTGAACGAGTCGCCCACCGGCCCGGGGCATTCGGTCCAGGGGATCACCGGATGGGGCTTGCCGTTGAAGACCGCGTCCACCCGCAGGAAGCCCCGGTTCGAGACCAGGACATACAGGAAATCCCGGTCGCCCTCGGCGCGCAGGAGGAACCCGGCCGCGCAGAGGCCGCCGGACCCTCCGAACTCGATCTGGGCTTCCAGAGCGAGGTCTTCATGCCGGGGGTCCGGGGCGTCCGCCCAGGCGAACAGGTTCCGCTTCCGCAGGACGATCTCGAATCCGCCGCCGGATCGGTAGGCTGCCTGGTAGCGGTCTTCGGAAACGGGCTGGAAGCGGCCGCTCGCGGGTTTGTCGAGTTCGGAGGCCCAAAGCTCCTCGGGCATGGAACTCGGCTCCGGTTCCGGCGCCCTGCGAAACATCCGCTTCAGGAACTCGAACATGCCCCTCTTCCTCCCGACCCTCGGTTTCGGCTCCCGCCGGGGCCATACTAGCCGGATTCCGCCGGGCCCGCAAGCTCCGGGCTCCCGAGCGGGATATACTGGAGATTGGATTTGCAACTTCCAACATGATTTACAAGATTTTGAGTCGATGAACAAGATTAATGAAGGATCTAGAGATCCTAATCTTGATCTTGTTTATCATTTTTTATTTTGTTCATCATGTTGGAATTATGAGAATATCGACTTTCGGGGGGGGATGGGTGAAAAGCGTTTTTGTTTTTGCCTGCACGGCGGCGATCGCGCTGGCGTCCTGCTCCCGGGGTGGGCCCGGATCGGGGGGCGGACCTCCGGAACCGGTTCCGCAATCCGGAGCCGCCGTTTTCCCGGCCCCGGCGTTTCCCGATGGGGGGCAGGCCCGGATCGAGGGGCGGAAGGGCGGGACGGTTCTCCTGCGGGGCGCGGATGTCCTTCCCGCGGAACCCGGGACTCTCCTGGCCCTGGGGGACCGCCTCCGGACGGGCCCGGACGGGGCGGTGGAGGTTTCCCTGGCCGGCCTGGCCGGTTTCCTCCTCCTTTCCGGCTCCGAAGCGGAACTGCGGACCGCCCGGCTGTCCCCCGGGGCCGCCCATGTCGAGGTGTTCGTCTCGTCGGGTTCCGCCCTCTTCGACGTTCGCTCCCTGTCCACAGGAGAATCCTTCGTGGTTTGGACGACCCGGACCCTCGCGGGGGTGCGGGGGACGAGATTTTCGGTGGCCGCCGGGGACGCCTCGGTGACGGCGGTCCGGGAAGGGAGGGTGGCCGTCCTGCCGGCGGGCCCCGTCCTGGGCCGGCTGGTCTCCGCTGCCCGGACGGACGCCGCGGCCCGGGCGGCCCTGCGGGCGATCGTGGCCCTGGCTCCCGCCGCGGGACCCGGCCGGGAGATCCGGGTGGACGAGGCGGCCCTGGGACGGGCGGAGGCGGCCTACGCCGCCCTGGAATCCGCCCTGGCCGTCCTGCCCGCGGCCCCGCTGGAACCCGGTTTTCCCGAGGATCCCTGGTTCGCAGCGGCCCTGCCGGAATTGCCGGCGCCGGACGCGAAGGCCCGGGATGCCCTGTCCCGGGCCCGCCAGTCCGCGGCCGCCGCGGGACCCGCCCTGGCGGTGCCCGTAGCCGCGGGACCCGAAACCCTCCGGGGCTTCGAGAGGTTCCGGGAATTCCGCTCGGGTCCGTACTCCGTGCCCCCCGCGGCGCCGGCCCCGACGACCCGGCAGTCCCATCCCGCCGAACTGGGCAGATCGGCCCTGTCCTCCCGCCCCCTGGCGGGCTCCCTGGTCCGGGTGCCCGATACGGGCATCCTCCTGGCGGTGGACGAAGGGGGCGTCTTGTACGCCTTCGGTCCGGACGGGAAGCTCCGGTGGAACCTCCGCACAGACGGCCGGGGAGATGCCCGGTCCTATCCGGTGACCTTGAAGGGCGTCGCGTATTGCTCGGGGGATGCCGAACTCGTAGCCGTGGACGGGGCGACGGGCTCCGTCCTGGCCCGCAGGGCTCTCGACCCGGGCCGGGACCCCGGGACGAGGCCCTCGCCGTTCTCCGACTCCCTTCTGCTCCCCGCCCCGGCGGGAATCGAGGTGCTGGATCCCCGGACCCTGGAGACCCGGGCCGTCATCCCCGTGGCCGGCGGGCCCGGAACCCTGCCGGTCCAGCGGGATTCCTTCGCCCTGGTCGTGGACCGGGACGGGCTGCTCCTGCTCGTGGATCCCGCCACGGGCACGGTACGGGCCCAGACTCCCACGGGCGCCCGGGGCTCCTCGTCGGTATCCCCCCGGATTTTCGAGGAGAAGGCCTGCTTCGCGGACCGGACGGGACTCGTGGTGATGGTGGACCTGGAGAGGATGTCCGTGCTCTGGGAGCGCCGTACGGGCGTTCCGGTGCTGACGGATCTGGAGATCGCCCGGGAAGGGGTCCTGGTCTTCGGGAGCGGCACCCTCTTCGGCTACCGGTTGGACGGGGAGCCCCTCATGGCCCCCGTCCCCGGCGTCAGTTCCCCGCCCCTTCTGTCCCGGGGGTCGGTATACTTCGGGACCGAGACGGGGGAGCTCGTCGCCGCCCAGGCCTCTCCCTGGCGGATCCGGGGCACCGTCCGGCTGGACGACGTGCCCAGCGCCCGCCCCCTCCTGGTGGGAGACACCCTCTACGTGGGAACCCGGGGCGGCAAGCTGGTCCGCATCGACGTAACCAAGCTGCCCCGGTAGCCCCCGTCCGGGCGGCTACGGCCGTTTTGAGGAAGTCTCCAGTTCCAGGGTCCGGGTGACGGCGTCGCAGACTTCGGGGGGACCGAAGTACTGGATGGCCCCCGGGAACCGGTAGGCGGTCCGGTCCGCCCCGTCCCCGCGCCCCGCGGCGCAGGCCTTGAAGGGGGCCCCCTCCAGGGCGACCAGGGCCGTGCGGATGACGGGCTTCTGG
>JBFZER010000224.1:0-9011 GCA_041306765.1 Spirochaetota bacterium
CCTAGGGGACGGCCGTTCGTTTTTGCGGGTTTCAAGGAGCATGGCGTGCAGATCCCGTCGGGCAAGGAAATCCTGGACATCTACTTTCCCTACGTGGCCGTGAACTCCGAGTCGGGAACCTCCCGGGAAAACCTCGCGGCGGAGTTCTTCCGCTCCCATTTCTCGGGTTCTCCGTATTTCAGGGTGAATCCCGGGCACCTCGGGACTTTCCCCCTGGCGGACGACCCTGCCGGCCGTTCCGTGGAGTGGGCGCTCGTGAAGGGGAAGGGCCCGAGGACCGTCGTCCTGGTCCACCATTTCGACGTGGTGGAGGTCGGGGACTTCGGCCGGCTCGCGCCCCTGGCCTTCGACCCGGAAAGGCTCGAAGCCGCCCTGAGGGAGACGGCCCCCTCCCTGGATGCCGAGAGCCGCGCCGACCTGGAGAGCGGGGACTTCATCTTCGGGAGGGGCGCGGCGGACATGAAGGCCGGCGGAGCCCTGCAGATGGCCCTGGTCGACTCGGCGGGCCGGGATCCGGGGCTTCCGGGAAACCTCCTTCTTCTGGGCCTGCCGGACGAGGAAAACCTCTCCGCCGGGATGCGGTCGGCGGTGGAACTCCTGGCGGACCTCCGGGGGCGGTTCGGCCTTGTCTACGTTCTCATGGTCAACTCGGAACCACACCAGCGGAAGACCCCCGGCGTCGGGGTCCTCTCCGGCGGATCCATCGGGAAGATCCTGCCCTTCGTGTACGTGCGGGGCATCCTGGCCCACGCCGGCAAGAGCCCGGAGGGCTTCAATCCCCTGGGGGTCCTCGCGGGCATCGTGGGCAGGACCGAGATGTCCCCGGACTTTACCGACAGCCTCCCGTCCGATCCCGAGATGTCGCCTCCGCCCACCTGGCTCATGGCCCGGGACAGCAAGGAGGCGTACGATGTGTCCATGCCCCTGTCCGCCTTCGGCATCCTGAGCGTCCAGCCTCTGGTAAATCGCCCCGCACGCGTCCTGTCGACCCTGAAGGGTATCTGCGAGGTCTCTGCCCGGGAAGCCTCGGAATCGGTCGAACGCTCGTCCCGCCTGTACCGGGAACGGACGGGGCGGTCCGCTCCGGCGGTTCCGGCTGCGGGAAGCCCGGCGGCCGGGACTTCCGCCGGGGAATCCGGCCGGAGCCCCAGGGTCCTGACCTTCGGGGAGCTTGTCCGGGAAACCCGGACCGCGGGGGAGGCCGCTTTCCAGGAGGCCCGGAAAGCGGCGGGGGTACGGGTAGGGCAGGGCATGCCGCTCGTCCGCGCGGTCTGGTCCTTCGTGGACACCCTGGCGGCCGGCCTGGGATCCGGCCGGCCCCTCGTGGTGACCGGATTTCTCCCGCCGTATTATCCCAGCGTGTCGCACCGGGACCGGCCGGAGTACGATGCCGGGATCCGCGCGCTGGCGGAACATCTTTCGGCCCTGGCCCGGCGGCTCTGGGGCCAGGATTACGAACTGGAGTCCTACTTCACCGGCATCTCCGATCTGAGCTATTCTTCCATCCAGGACGCCGAGGGCGTCGAATCCCTGATCCGGGCGGAGATGCCCCTCTACGGGGACTCCTATTCGATCCCCTTCGGGCGCATCGCCTCCGTGTCGATGCCCTGCATGAACATCGGTCCCTGGGGCAAGGATTTCCACAAGTTGACCGAGAGGGTGCTGCGGCGGGACCTCACGGAACGGACCCCGGTCCTTCTGGCCGAGGCCGTGCTCCGATTCCTGGCCCCGGCGGACGAGAGAACCCTCTAGGATCGGGAGGACTCCATGTTCAAGAACGCCATCGTCCGAAGACCCGCACGATCCCTGGCCGCCGGGATCACCTCATCCCCCCACCTGGGGCTTCCGGACTATGAGAAGGCCCTGCGCCAGCATGACGCCTACATCGAGGCTGTCGAGGCCTGCGGCGTCTCGGTCACGGTGCTGGAGGCGTCGGAGGAATTCCCGGATTCCTGCTTCGTGGAGGACGCGGCAGTCTGCGTCCCGGGCTGCGCGGTCCTCGCGAATCCCGGCGCGCCGTCCCGCAGGGGTGAGGTCGAGGGCGTCGCGGAAGCCCTTCGCTCGTTCTACCCTCCCCAGAGGATCCTGCGCATCGAAGCGCCGGCGACCCTGGAGGGGGGGGACGTCATGATCGCGGACGGCGTGGTCTACGTCGGGCTTTCCGGTCGGACGAACGCGGAGGGCGCGACCCGGCTCCTGGCCATCCTGGGGGCCTGCGGCCTGCCCGGCACTCCGGTGCCCGTCACGGGGGTCCTGCACCTGAAGACGGGGATGTCCTACCTGGAGAACGGCAAGCTCCTGGTGACGGAGGAATTCTCGGAGTACCCCCAGTTCCGCACCCTCGACCGGATACTGGTCCCGGATGCGGAGGCCTATGCCGCGAACTGCGTATGGATGAACGGCAGCGTGATCGTTCCCGCCGGATTCCCGGGAATCCGGAAGATCCTGGAAGGCTCGGGATACCGTGTCGTCACGGTGGATACCTCAGAATTCCGAAAGATCGACGGCGGGCTCACCTGCCTCTCGCTCCGCTTCTGACCCGCATCCCCGGTAGCGGGCGCGCCGCCTCTCCCGGGCGCTTTCCACCTGCACCTCCTGCATGCGCCGGAACGCCTCCAGGAGCCGCCCCGGTTCGGGGTATTGATCCAGGCCCGCCGCCGCCAGGGCGGTCAGCAGTTCGTGGACGGCCTCCAGGGTGGACAGGCATTCCGGCTTGGGCTGTCGTTTGATCACCCAGCGGCTGGGCTCCTCCGGGGTGAACATGATCCGGGGCAGGCGGAGCAAGCCCGGGCTCTGCCGGAGAACGGTCCGGGAGCAGGACCAGGTGGCGTCCACCAGGAAGACCGTGAGCCTCCGGCCCCCCGGTTCCCCGGCGGGGAATTCCCGTTCCGACAGGTTCCAGGCCCCCGGGCCGGGATAGAGGAGGACGGGAAAGCTCAGCGGATCGTCCAGGAGGCTCCGTACCCTCGGGTGTCCGTCGAACCCCACCCCCGGAATGATCTCGCAGTTCCGCAGATGAAGGCTCGTCAGCCTCCCCGTGCCGCTTCGCTGGCGTTTCCACTCCTTGGGGTGGGTCAGCAGGACGATGCGAGTCCGGGTTTCCATAGGCGGCCGGTCCGGACATTGGCAGAGGCGGGCGGGGCGGCGGCAGACACGGCAGGTTTCCCGGGGCATGGCGAAGTATATCCGTGCCGGCCCCGGGCGGGCTAGCGGGGCTGTCCGGGCGCCCCTCCCTCGGCGTGCCGGCGGCAGGATCCGCATATCCGTCGGCGGAATTCGCATAGCCGCCCGGAATGGATTATACTGGTTCATCATGAGAACCATGCCAAATAGAGGTAGGTCGCCCAGCCGCGCGGGCGCCGGAGCCGTGCCATGAATCGGGATACCGAACTCGTCCCGGGATTCTATTCCGAGACCGACGATACCCTGGACCTTGAGATCGAGAGCCTGGAGGGGATCGAGCGCGGCGCCTTGATCCGGATGTCCGGATACCTGGACGGTTTCAACGTCGCCTTTTTCTCCAAGCGGGTGGAAAAGGTCATCGACCGGGGGTTCCTCTTCCTCTCCTTCGACCTGGGGAATGTCACCTACATCTCCTCCCGGGGGATCGGGGCGTTCACCTCCTTCCTGAAGCTCCTGAAGGGCCGGGGCGGAAACATCCACCTGTTCGGCGTACGCCCGAAGGTGCTGGAGGTGTTCCGCATACTGGGATTCCTGGAGTACTTCAACATCGGGAAGTCCGCGGAGGAGGCGGCCCGGGGATTCCGGGGAAACGCCCCGGCGGTCTTCCCGCTTCGGGTGACCTGCCCGGTCTGCGGAAAGGCCCTGCGCGTGCCCGGACCGGGGCGGGGCCGATGCCCTTCGTGCAAGTGCGTCCTGTCCATCGACGGAGGAGGCCGCGCCAGGACGGCTTAAACCGGCCTGGCGTCGCCGATGGGGCGGCTCCAAGTACTCGACGAGCGTAGCTCGTCGCCGCTAGGGCGGCTTAAAACACTCGACGAGCTGTGCTCGTCGCCGATGGGGCGGCTGCGCCGCCCCATCGCTAATCCTTGGTCTCCCGGATGTCCACTACTTCCACCCCGGCCTTGGAAAAAGCGGCCGAAACGGCCTTCTTGGTCAGGTCCTGGACCTTCAGGGTCATGTGCCAGAAGTCCCCGGGTATGCCCTGGGCCTCGGTGACGCCGAGCCCGACGATGTCTCCTCCCGCGGCGGAAACGATCCCGGAGATTTTCGCGAAGGTACCTTTGGCGCCGGGGATCTGGACCGTCACGCGCACCCCGGATCTTCGGCCGCCCAGGAGCTGGAGCAGGGCGCGGAACAGGTCGGTTTCGGTCACGATGCCAGCCAGCTTGGCGCCTTTCATGACCGGAAGGCCGCCTATCTTCTTGTCCGCCATGATGCGCGCGGCCTCCTCCACGGGGAGGTCCTCGGTGATCGTCACGACCTTCTTGGTCATGACATGGGCTACGGTGATCTTGGCTATGAGGGAATTGATCTCGAACACGCTCAGGGAGGTGGCCGGGGAGGGGGACGCGTACAGCAAATCCTGGTCGGAGACGATACCCACCAGCTTCCCGGTCTTGTCGAGTACGGGCAGGCGGCGGACTTTTTTCTGGCGCATCAGGGACAGGGCGTCCGGCACGGACGTATCGGGGGACGTGGTCAGGGGATTCTTGGTCATGAGTTCCTGGACGAGCATGGAAGCCTCCTTATTGAACCGCGGGTATCGTTGGGGCATCCGCTGGCGGGGAATCCGCGCAGCGGCTACACTGGTCTCTCGGATCCAGTATAAGATACTGAAAGGACTATATGAAGAGTATTGGGAAACTTCCGATCCCGGCGGGCGCATTCCTACTGCTTGCGGTCTTGATCCTCCCGGCGCGGGCGGCGGACCGGTCCGGTCCCGTTTCCCTGGAATACTACGGGGAGATCGGCTGTTCCCATTGCGACACCTTCGCGGAGACCACGCTCCCGGCCGCGGCGGTCCGTGCGGGGGTGGCCGTGGAACTCGTACAGGTCGACATCCTGTCCGCCCGGGGGTACGAACTCTGCCGGGCGCGCCTGGCGGAGTTCGACCAGGAGTTCCGGATCTTTCCCGTGCTGGTCATCGGGAACAACGCCTATCAGGGCAGCTCCGCCATCGAGGTGAACCTGGACGCGGAACTCGGGTATTTCTCCCGGGAAGGAATCTACCGTCCCCGGGTATCGGTTGCGGCACCGTCCGGTACGCTTCCCGGGGTGCGGCTTGAGTTCATTCCCATCGTCCTGGCGGGCCTCGTCGACGGCATCAATCCCTGCGCCTTTACGACCCTTCTTTTTTTCCTGTCCTTCATCAGCCTGCGGGGGGGGGCCCGGGGCAGGATTGCGGGCATAGGGCTTCTCTTCGCCGCGGGGGTCTTCCTGTCCTATCTCCTGGTAGGTCTTGGATTGTTCAACGTTTTTCGCTCTGGCATGCGGATGACCGGATTCCGGCTGGTCCTGCGGATACTGGTGACCGCCCTGACCGCCGGGTTCTGCGCGTTGACGATCCGGGACCTTCGGCTTCTCCGGCTCGGGAAGCCCTCCGACATGCGGTGGGGGCTCCCGGATGCGGTCCGGCGCGGGATTCATTCCTCAATCCGGGGCGGCGCCCGGAGCGCGTTTCTCCCGGCCGGCGTCTTCCTAACGGGAGCCGTTGTGGCGGTGCTCGAGCTGGCGTGCACCGGCCAGGTCTACTTCCCGACCCTGGCCTACATGGCCCAGACGGACTCAGGCTGGCTCGGCCTCGGGAGCCTGCTGCTGTACAACCTGGCGTTCATCCTTCCCCTTCTGGCCGTACTGGCCCTCATACTCCTGGGGATCGGCCAGGATCGCATCCGCGGTTTCTTCGAACGCCGGATCGCCCTGGCCAAGGGCGCGCTTGCCGTGATATTCGCGGCCCTGGCGGTCCTGGTCTGGGTCTATTGAACCGGAGACGCCGGTTTTCCTTGACAGGGCGGTCCCTGCCGACTAGCCTGAATCGAGGGGTTTTTCAACCTCCGGGCCGCAGGCCCGCCAGTCCCTTTTTACCTGTCGGCGATGGAAAATCGTACCATGGAAAACGGCATCGAGTTTAAAAGCATCCTGAAATCCCTGGAACCGGAGGAGTCGGCCTCCGACTCCCGGCCCGATGATTCCATCTTCACCCAGTTGCTGGAACGCATCGTCCAGGGATACTCCCTTCGCATTGAATCCGGGGCGGAGGAGTCGGACAGCCTGGATATCCTCCTGGACGGCGTTTCGGACTCCGTGCTGATCCTGTCGCCCACCGGAGCCATCCTCAACGCGAACCAGGCCTTCTATCGCACCTTCGGATACGGACCGGAACAGCTCCTGGATACCGACATCTATACCCTCCTCCCGCCCAGCCACCAGGACTCCTTCCGCAGGAAGTTCGCGGAGTTCGGGCTGCGGCAAGGCGGCCGGCATTCCGCCTCCTCCGACGACATCATGGCCTTCCGGGGCCTGCGCAGGGACGGGACGATCCTGACCCTGGATTGCCTTCTGACCTCGATCCAGTTCGGCGGGCAGCCCGCCGTTCTCAGCCTCATCCGGGACCTGTCCTTCGACCACGCCCTCTTCGAGCAGCTCAAGGAGACGAAGGACCACTATGTCGCCCTCTCGGAGACGATCACCGAGGCCATCTTCCGGCTGGACGAGGAGTTCCAGATCATCTTCGCGAACTCCGGGGTCAAGAACACCTTCGGGTTCGACCGCGAGGAGGCCGTGGGCAGACATTTCAGGGTGCTCTTTCCCCCCGAGGTGTTCGCCAAACACGAGGCCGAATTCCAGAAGTACTTCTTCGTGGACGACGCGGACCGGCTTTCCCTGGGACTCAAGCGGACTCTCGAGATCCTGGGCGCCACGAAGCACCGCGGCGTGGCCCCCATGGAGATATCCTTCGGAAACTCCAAGGACTACAAGGGCCGGACCCTCACCTGCGTGATCCGGGACATCACCCAGAGGAAGACCCTGGAACGCCGGCTCCGGCACCTGGCCTACCACGACAAGCTGACCGGCCTGGGCAACCGGGACCTCTTCAACGAGGACATGAAGGCCATCCTGGATACCGTGCGGGATGACCCCGATTGGAAAGGCGCCGTCCTCTTCCTCGACCTGGACGGCTTCAAGCGCGTGAACGACACCCTGGGACACGCCGCCGGGGACGAGCTCCTCATCGAGACGGCCCGCCGCCTGCGCGTCTGCCTCCGGGACCGGGACTCGGCGTATCGGTTCGGCGGGGACGAGTTCGTCGCGGTCCTGGGGGGCATCAAGGAGTCCGGGGACGCTGTCCTCGTGGCGGAGCGGATCCTGTCGACCGTGGGCAACCCCTTCATCCTCAGGACGAAGGGGAAGAATGCCGGGAGCAAGGTGGGCGTCGGGGTTTCCATCGGCATAGCCGTCGTTCCGGAGTACGGCGATTCCCTGGAGGAGGCGACCCGCAACGCCGACATCGCGATGTATTGCTCCAAGGAGGCGGGCAAGAACCGGTATACCCTGTACGATCCGGTGATCACCGCCAAGGCTACGGAGCACTGGAAGATGGAGCAGGAATTGGCCGCCGCCATGACCTCCGGGGGATTGAGCCTGGCCTACCAGCCCATCGTGGGGCCCGACGGCCGGGTGCTAGGGATGGAAGCCCTGCTCCGATGGCGCAGGACGGACGGGCAGATCGTGCCCCCCTCGGAGTTCATACCCCTGGCGGAGGCGAACGGGATGATCATGGCCCTGGGCGAGTGGGCCCTCCGCAAAGCCTGCTACGACACCCGGAGGCTCCACGCCCGGGGCCACCGGGACGTGTTCGTCTCGGTCAACCTTTCCGGGCGCCACTTCGACCAGCCCAACCTTGTCCCCACCCTGGCGGATATTGTCCGGAGGTCCGGCCTCCCGCCCAGCGCCCTCTGCATCGAGGTTACGGAAACGGTGGTCATGAAGAACACCCAGGAAGCCATCGAACGGATCAAGGAGATCAAGCGGATCCTGCCGGGCATCCGGTTCATGGTCGACGATTTCGGCACCGGGTACTCCTCCCTCGCCTACCTGTCGCGGTTGCCCGTGGACGCGCTCAAGATCGACATCTCCTTCGTGACCCACCTCGCGGAACCCCAGAACGAGAAGATCGTCAACGCCATTCTGCACCTGGCCCGGAACCTCCAGCTGGACACGATCGCCGAGGGCATAGAGACCCAAACAGAATGGCAGTACTTCGCCCGGCGGAAGTGCGGAGCCATGCAGGGGTACTACATCATGCGGCCCTCCAGCCTGGGCATGGTGGCGGCCCTGATCGAGAGGCGGACGGGGGAGCCTCGGCGGTCTCCCGTCGAGGCTGCGGCGCAATCCCCGGCAACCGCGGGCTGAGACGGCGGATATCCGTTCGACCGGCCCAGCATTGACGGCCCCCGCCCACGCCTCCTATAAAGGGCTATGTCGAAAGATTTGACCCAGGGACCTGTCGTAGGGAATCTCCTGGCCATGTCCGTGCCCACGATGTTCGGGATGCTCGGCCAGATCTTCGGCGCCGGGGACCGGAACCGTGCGGCCGGGGTGCCGATGATCCGCCTCATGGGACCGTCTTTCGCCATCGTGAGCTTCGCCATCGGCCTGGGCTGCGCGTTCACGGGTTCCGGTTACAATCTGCCCTTCCTGGTTTCTTCCCTGGCGGGCCGCTGGGGCGCCCAGGTTCCCTTCCTGGCCCTCGCAGCCTTCGTGTTCCCGAAGCTGGGCCTGGATCTGGGCATCCTGGGCATCTGGGCCAGCTTCCTGGTCTCCGATTCCGTGGAGGCGGCAGTGTTGGTTTGGACATCCTGTCCGCATGTTCCAGGAACCCTGAAGGGCCCGCGGGCAGCGGGCGGGCTACAGCAAGCCTACCTCGACGAGCACTTTCCGCACGCTTTCCACCTCGGCGTCATCCAGGGTTAGGGCGGCGAGCCGGAGATGGCGCCGGCCCCGGCCCAGGAGTTCCATGGCCGCCTTTATGGCGGGAATCCCCTTTC
>JBFZER010000225.1:0-6907 GCA_041306765.1 Spirochaetota bacterium
CTTGAAGTTGAGGACGTTGCCCCGGTTCTCCCCTTCCTGGTCCAGCTGGAATATGGAGGGCAGGGTCTTGCCCAGGAACCGAATCTCCCGGTAGGGGGAATCCTCGACCAGGGGCAGGCCGGTCCGGTAGGAGAACTCCAGCAGGGCCCTGCGCTTTTCCACGCTCCAGCAGATCCCCGTGGGATTCTGGAAGTCCGGGATGACGTATAGGAACTTGATCCGCTTGCCTTCCCGGACGGCCGCGGCGTAGCGCTTCTCCAGTTCGTCCATGTCGAACCCGTCGTCCGACGGGCTGAAGGGGATGCCCAGGACCCGGCCCCGGTAGGACTGGATGGCCTGGATGGTTCCCAGGTAGGTGGGATGGCCTCCGATGATGTAGTCCCCCGGGTCGATGAAGACCTTGGCTACGATATCCAGGGCCTGCTGGCTGGCGGATACGACCAGGAGGTTGTCCGGGCCGATCTTCACGCCCTGGCGGGCCTCGAACTTGATCAACTCGTCCTTGAGGTCCGGATCGCCTTCGGTCGTCCCGTACTGGAGGGCCTTGGTGGCGTGCTTGACGAACACAGCGTCGGCGGCGGCGCGAAGGTCCTCCACCGGAAAGGTTTCCGGAGCGGGAAGCCCGCCCGCGAACGAGATGATGTCCGGCTTCTGGGTCAGCTTGAGGAGCTCCCGGATGACGGATTTCTTCATGTTCCGGGCGTTCTCGGAATAGAGGGATTCGAAGGAAGCCATGGATCGTCTCCTTGGTTGGTTCGCCGGCAGGACTCCGCCCCGATCCGGCTGTTCCGCCCATGCTAGCGCATTTCGCTCCGCCTCGTAAAGGACGCCGTCCCGCAATCGGGCGGGACCGCCCCGGATGTCGGCGGGTACGGGCGGCATTGACGGAGGGAACCGCTTTCTTTACGGTGTACAGGCGGGATGTTGCAGGATGTAAGCGGTTCGACACCCCGATGGAGAGAGGTATACATGCCCCTTAACTGCGGAATCATAGGATTGCCCACGGTCGGGAAAACCACTATCTTCACGGCCCTGACCCGGGTCAAGGCGGAGATCTCCAACTACTCCTCCGCCAGGAATCCCAACCTGGGGATCATCGCGGTTCCGGACCCGCGCCTGGACAAGCTCACGGAGATGTTCAAGCCCCGGAAAGAGGTGCCGGCCACGGTGGAGTTCGTGGACATCGCGGGCCTGGCCTCCGCGGCCTCCAAGAAGGAGGGGGCCAACCAGTTCCTGGCCCACATCCGGGACTCCGCGGTCCTGGCCCACGTTGTGCGGTGCTTCGAGGATCCGGATGTGCCCCACGTGTCCAACCGGGTGAGCCCCGGGGACGACATCGAGATGCTCCACCTGGAGCTGGCCCTGGCGGACCTGGAGACCGTGGACAAGCGCTCGGAGAAACTGCAGAAGGAGCTGAAGGATCCTGCCCGGAAGAAGGACGCGGAGCGCGAACTGGCCGCCTACGCCAAGATCCGCCCCGCCCTGCAGGAGGGCCGTCCGGCCCGGTCCGTCGCCCTGGATCCCGAGGAGGCGGAGGCCGTCAAGCGTTCCTTCCTGATCACGATGAAGCGGGAGATCTATGTCTGCAACGCCGACGAGGAAGGGGTCCGCACGGGCAGTCCGCACGTCGAGGCGGTCCGGAAGATCGCCCAGGCCGAGGGCGCCGAGTGCGTGGTCATCTGCGGCAAGTTCGAGTCCGAGCTGGCGGACCTGGAGAACGAGGAGGAGAAGGCGGAATTCCTGGCCGAGCTGGGCCTCAAGGAATCGGGCCTCTCCGCACTTATCCACGCGACCTACCACCTTCTGGGCCTTCGAACCTTCTTCACCGCCGGCGAGGACGAGTGCCGGGCCTGGACGATCCATATTGGGGACAAGGCACCCGCCGCGGCGGGGACCATCCACACGGACTTCGAGAAGGGCTTCATCAAGGCCGAGGTGTACCGCTATGACGACCTGATCGAGTACGGGAGCGAGCACGCGGTGAAGTCCGCCGGAAAGCTCCGCCTGGAGGGCAAGGAATACGTCGTCCAAGATGGTGATGTCATATTCTTTAAATTCAACGTTTGACGTACTGACCTGAATTTCCGGTAGATGATGGAAGGCCCCCAGGCCTTCCGTGCCGCCGGAGCGCGCCGCCCTCCGGCGCAAACGTCTAATCCTCCCGGACGAAGCCCCACTTTTCCAGCTCCTCGAAGAGCACGTCCAGGAACACCAGGCGCGAGCGGACGCCGTCCCGCTCTCCGGTCCGCTCGGTCCAGGCGCGGTCCACCGCGTCTTCCAACTCGCTGCGCCGGGGGCGGGGATCCCGAAGCTTGTCCAGGGCGCGCGACAGGGAGCAACCGGGGGAATGGCTGCCGAAGCCGCCGCAGGAAGGGCAGGCCCCCCGCTCACCGGTCACGACCGGCATCCCGCCGCCTGAATCCCGCGGAGCGGAGTCGCCCGGCTCGGAGTACAGGCTGTAGGCGGGAGCGCTGAATTCCAGGGCCGCGAGTTCCTGCCAGGCATCCCGTAGGGCGGCCCGTGCCCGCGCCAGCTCGTCCGACGCAACGCCGAAGGCGGCGCGGTACTCCTCGGTGCGAAGGTTGGCCCTTCGCAGCGCATCGCTCGCCATCCCGGGCAGGTCCTGGAATCCCTCCAGGCGGGTACGAAGCCGTCGGACTTCCTCGAGGAGGTCGTCTCTCTTCATGGAGGAATATGCGCGCTCCGGATCATCGTTCTTGTGCATACCTGCAGGAAGTATAGCGGATGCCGGGCGCATATGTCACCGATTTCCGGTCCGTTCGAGGGATGAACCGCGGATTTCGTTCAGGTCACTTATTTAGTTCCCAAACTGAGTATGGATCGTACGGATTGTCATGCTTGTCCTTCGAAGCGGGAGTATACTGGGTCGTCGGGGGGCAGGAAAACCATGAAGTATAGGTTGATCCTTTTCGCCTGTATCGCGGCGGCATCGCCGCCTGGGCTCGGAATGAGCGCCTATGCCCAGGACCTCACCACAGAGGGTCCTGTCCTGGAAATCAGCGGCCACGCGGGAGCCGTCAACTCCCTCGCCTTTTCCCCGGACGGCGCTCTGCTCGCCTCCGCGGGAGCGGACCGGGGATGCTCGGTCTGGGACGCCCAGACCGGAGCCCTGGTATCCGGGGCTGGGACGCAGGGGGCCGCCTGGGGCGTCGCGTGGTCACCGGACTCGACCCGCTTCGCCGTGGCGTCCCTGGACTCCCGGCTTAGGATCTTCGCCGCGGACGGGACGGTGGATAGGGAGATGGAGCACGGAGCCTCGGGCGCTTACTGCGTCTCGTGGTCTCCGGACGGTTCGGCGGTGGCCTGCGGATTGTCTTCGGGGGTCGTGGTCCTGGCGGATCCCGCCTCGGGAGCTTGCCGCTCGATCTCCGTCTCGAACGGATCCGAGGGACTGTCCACCCAGATCATCGCGCTGGCCTGGTCGCCCGACGGGAGCCGGCTGGCGGCGGGGGGCATGGATTTCGTCACGCGGATCCTGGATCCCCGCTCCGGCGCGGTCCTCCGGGAATTCCGCGCCTCCGAGAGCGGGCGCAGGGACGTGAACGGACTTGCATGGTCCCCGGAGGGCCGCCGACTGGCCGTCTGCCAGCAGGACGGGCGGACGAGGGTATGGGACGTCGAAACCGGAGCCCTCCTCGGAGCCTGGGTCCAAGCCGGCGGCTGGCTTCGGGCCGTGGCCTGGTCCCCGGACGGAAGGTTCCTGGCATGCGCGGGGAACGGCCGCGAGATCGTCATCCGGGACGCTGAAACCGGAAGCCCCGTCGCCTCCCTGCCGGGGCATCGTTCCCCGGTCTGGTCCCTGTCCTGGTCTCCGGACGGAGAGCTTCTGGCCTCGGGCTCCGGCCTCTACGCGTCGACGGGCGGGGACTGCGCAGTCCGGATCTGGCGGCTCCGGGCCGGCGGGTTTCCGGCGGAAAGGCTACACAGATATTAAGCGCCCCTTGCCCCGCCGGCCGGGCTTGGGTATGCTCTACCCATCATGGACAAACTGATCATCAAGGGCGCCCGCGAACACAACCTGAAGAATATTGACCTCGAGCTTCCCCGGGACAAGCTGGTGGTGATATCCGGGCTTTCCGGCTCGGGCAAGAGTTCCCTGGCCTTCGATACGATCTTCGCGGAGGGTCAGAGGCGCTATGTGGAGTCCCTCTCGGCCTACGCCCGCCAGTTCCTGGGCCGCATGGACAAGCCCGACGTGGACTACATCGAGGGGCTCTCGCCGGCCATCTCCATAGAACAGAAGAGCACCCACCGGAACCCCCGCTCCACCGTGGGGACGGTTACGGAGATCTACGATTATTACCGGCTCCTGTTCGCCCGCATCGGGATCCCCCACTGCCCCCAGTGCGGCCGGGAGATCAAGGAGCAGGGCATCGACCAGATCCTGGACACCATCCTCTCCTGGCCCAAGGGATCCAGGCTGCAGATCCTGGCGCCCGTGGTCCGGGGAAAGAAGGGAGAGCACCAGAAGATCCTCCAGGACGCCCGCAAGCAGGGGTTCGTCCGGGCGAGGGTGAACGGCGAGATCGTCTCCCTGGAAGACGAGATCCGCCTGGAGAAGCAGAAGAAGCATTCCATCGAGATCATCGTGGACCGGATCCGCTTGAGCGAGGATTCCCGCAAGCGCCTGGGGGAGAGCGTGGAAACGGCCCTTCAGATCGCGGAGGACACGGCCATCGTGGTCCGGGATTCCGGCCCGGGGGAGACGGAGGAGTTCTTCAGCCGCCGGGGGGCCTGCCCGGAGTGCGGGATCAGCCTGCCGGAACTGGAGCCCCGGCTCTTCTCCTTCAACAACCCCCACGGGGCCTGCCCGGTGTGCACGGGCCTGGGGATGAACCTGGAGTTCGATCCGAACCTCGTCATCCCGGACCCGGGCCTTTCCTTTGAGGACGGGGGCTGCGTGCCCTACAACCCGGACGCGGCCTGGAACCGAAGCCGCTTCGAGGCCCTGGCCAAGCACTACAGGTTCTCCCTGCGCACCCCCTTCCAGGATCTGCCGAAAAAGATCATGGACGCCATCCTGTACGGCACGGACGACGCCGTACGGGTCCGGTACGAGAACCGGGAGGGCACGGGGCACTTCGAATACGAGAGCCGCTTCCCGGGCATCCTGGCGGACCTCAAGCGGCGGTACATGGAGACCACAAGCGACGGGATCAAGCAGTGGCTGGAACGCTTCATGACGGAGAAACCCTGCGAGGCCTGCGGCGGCCGCCGGCTCCGCCCGGAAGCCCTGGCCGTCACGGTGGGCGGCATGAACGCCCACGAACTGTCCGCCCGGAGCGTGGAGGCCACCCTCGACTTCTTCTCCGAGGTCGAGCTCACGGACACCCAGAGGCAGATCGCCAAGCAGATCCTCAAGGAGATCGTGGCGCGTCTTACCTTCATGCGGAACGTGGGACTGGAGTACCTGACCCTGGAGCGAAAGGCTTCCACCCTGTCCGGCGGTGAGGCCCAGCGCATCCGCCTGGCCACCCAGATAGGGTCCTCCCTGGTGGGGGTGCTGTACATCCTGGACGAGCCCTCCATCGGCCTCCACCAACGGGACAACCAGCGGCTCATAGACACCCTGACCTACCTGCGGGACATCGGAAATACCCTGATCGTGGTGGAGCACGACGAGCAGACCCTGCGCACCGCGGACTGGATCGTGGACCTGGGACCCGGGGCCGGGGTGCACGGCGGCCGGGTCGTCGCCCAGGGTACGCCCGCCCAGGTGATGGAAAGCTCCCGGAGCCTTACCGGCCAGTATCTCGCGGGCTCCCTGCGCATCGACCTGCCTTCGGCGCGCAGGAAGGGGAACGGCAAGTCCCTGGTCATCAAGGACTGCCGGGAGCACAACCTTAAGGGCATCGACGTGGAGCTGCCCCTGGGAAGGTTCGTCTGCATCACCGGCGTATCCGGCTCGGGCAAGAGCACCCTGCTCACGGACTTGCTGTACCCGGCGATATCCAACCGGGTGATGGGAACGGCCTGGCCGGAGGGGGCGTTCGGATCCATCGAGGGCCTCGAGGACATCGACAAGATCATCAACATAGACCAGAGCCCCATCGGCAGGACCCCGCGTTCCAATCCCGCCACCTACGCGGGGGTCTTCACCCACATCCGGGACCTGTTCGCCACCCTTCCGGAGTCCAAGGCCCGGGGCTGGAAACCCGGGCGCTTCAGCTTCAACGTCAAGGGCGGCCGCTGCGAGAACTGCCAGGGAGACGGCACAATCCGCATCGAGATGAACTTCCTCCCGGACGTCTACATCACCTGCGACGTCTGCCACGGCAAGCGTTTCAATTCCGATACCCTGGACGTGCGCTACAACGGCAGGAACATCGCAGAGGTCCTGGACATGACGATCGAGGAGGCGGCTTCCTTCTTCGAGCACATCCCGCCGATCTCCCACCGCATGAAAACCCTGCTGTCCGTGGGCCTGGGGTACATCAAGCTGGGCCAGTCCGCCCTGACCCTTTCGGGCGGGGAAGCCCAGCGCGTGAAGCTGGCCTTCGAGCTGGCCAAGCGCTCCACGGGGAAGACCCTCTATTTCATGGACGAGCCCACCACGGGCCTCCACTTCGCGGACGTGAAGCAGCTCATGGAGGTGATCCAGCGCCTGGTGGACGCGGGGAACACCGTCGTGATGATCGAGCACAACCTGGACGTGATCAAGCAGGCGGACTGGATCCTGGACCTCGGCCCCGAGGGCGGGGACAAGGGGGGATCCCTGATCGCCCAGGGAACCCCGGAAGAGATCGTGAAGGTGAAGGCGTCGTATACCGGGAAGTATCTGAAGGGGAGTCTGAAAAAGTGAACGGTGGACAGTGAACGGTGGACGGATGAAGCGCGGGTAAGTCGGGCATCATCGACGGTGGCTCTGTGACCGGCAACCGAGTTG
>JBFZER010000226.1:0-14148 GCA_041306765.1 Spirochaetota bacterium
TATGTCGAGGCCTTCGTCCGGGACTACAAGGGCATCGTCCACACCATCTACATGGGGGACCTGACTCACGTGGGCTGGAAGAACCTGCGGATCAACATCCCCTCGAACATCCCCCAGTCCAAGAAGTACCTGCCCAAGCTGGAGGGGCTCACCCTGGTGAAGTTCCGGATCTGGACCCGGCCCACCGAGGTGGTGGCCATCCCCGCCGGCACCGACGCTCCGGCCCATCTGAAGGCCATCTACTTCTACTTCGACCAGCTGAAGGTGCTCACGGATACCTACGAAGAAATGTACGACGGCGACGGCCTGACCTCGCCTGAGCTTATCGAGCAGACCTGGGGCTCGGGGAAATAGGGGGGAACAGCCATGAAGAAGATCATCGTAATCGCCCTTTCGCTCTCCCTTGCGGTATCCGCCGTCTTCGCCCAGACCGCGGTCGGGGATCCGAACCCCAACACCATCGGCGTGGACACCGCCCAGCAGAAGCTGAAGGAAGTCTCGGTGGACAAGTTCGAGGCCGCCGGCTTCTGGAAGGCCTTCATCTCCCCCGACGAGGGAACCATCCAGTACCGCCTCTTCGAGGGAAGTCCGGCCGGAAAAGCCAACGAGCCCATCGCGGACGAGCGCTACGTCGGGATCGACCCCAAGGTGGCGGACAAGTTCGTCCTGGGCGTACGCACGGACTTTTTCCGCCGGGGCTACAACGAGCTCCGGATCCTGGCGGACAAGCCCATCCCGATCGAGGGGATCAGCAAGACCGTGTCCGTGTGGGTGGCCGGCCGCAACCTGAACCACGTCCTCAAGCTCCTGATCCTGGACGCCTTCAACACCCCCTTCGAACTGACCGTCGGCAAGCTGAACTTCCAGGGCTGGAAGAAGCTGACCGTGGCCATCCCGCCCCAGAACATGGACGGCAAGACGGGGATCATCCAGCGGAACTTCCACTTCAACTCCCGGATGGGCATCAAGATCGTGGGCTTCAAGATCGAATGCGATCCGATGGAGGCCTTCGGGACCTACTACCTGTACATGGACGACCTGCGCGCGGTTTCCGACCTCTTCGCGGAGGACTACCGGGATCCGGACGACATGGCGGACACCTGGTGATCCGGGATCGCAGGTGAATCACAGCCCTCCTTGCCAAGGAGGGCTTTTTCTTGAGGCGGCGGTGGACGACTATTTCGATTTCCTTCGCAGGATATTCTTCTTCAAGGACCTCTCGGACGGGGAAATCCGCCTGGTGGCGGATGCCTGTCACGAAGAGCGGTACTCCTCGGGGGAAATACTGTTCACCGAGGGTTCCGCGGCGGACCGGTGCTATATAGTCCTCGAAGGCCGCGTGGAGGTTTGGCGGGATTATGACGAGGCAGCGCCCAGCCTCCTGGGCGTGCACGGCCCGGGCCATTTCTTCGGCGAACTGGCCCTCCTGGACGAGCTTCCCCGGTCCGCCACGGTGGTAGCCCGGGAGAACGCCCGGGTGCTGTTCCTGTACCGGGAGGACTTCCGGAACCTCATCCGCAGCCACTCCTCCATCGCCCTGTCCATCATGGTCTCCATCTCGTTCATGCTCCGCTCTTCCAACGAGGTTTTCCTGGAGGACCTCAAGAAGCGGAACCTTGAGCTCGAGTCGGCCTACCGGGAACTGGAGGAGGTGCACGCGGACCGCCTCCGGAACGAGCGCCTGTCCACCCTGGGCAAGTTCTCCTCCATGATCCTCCACGACATCCGGAACCCCCTGTCCATGCTGAAAGGCCTCATGCAGCTCATGATCCTCAACATCCACGAGCCGGACAAGCTGGAAAGTCACGTACGGAACGCCCTTGCCGAGGTCGGACGCCTGGAGAACCTGGCTTCCGAGTTCCTGGACTACTCCCGGGGGGAGATCCGGCTCAACCTGGGGGTCACCACCGCCTCCTGGCTCTTCAAGCGCACCGAGGAGTCCCTCCGGGAGCGCTTCCGGTCCGCCGGCCTGTCCGTGGCCGTGGACTGCCGCCTGGAGGATCCCCTGCTGCTGGACGCGGAGCGGATCCTGCGGGCCCTGCTGAACGTGTCGGACAACGCCCGCAAGGCCATGACCCCGGGGGGAACCCTGACCCTCCGGGCCTTTCCGGAGGAGGAAGCCAACGTCTTCGTACTGGAAGACACCGGCGAGGGCATGGGCCCGGAGGTCCTGGCCCACATCTTCGAGCCCTTCTACTCCTCCAGCAAGGCCGGGGGCACGGGCCTGGGGATGCTGATCGTCAAGAACGTGGTGGAAGCCCACGGCGGAACGGTCACCGTGGAGTCCGAGCCGGGCCGGGGCACCCGGGTACGGCTTTCGATACCCAAGCGCCTGTCCGGCTACTGATCCCCGAAGAAGACCCGTTCCGTGTTCCTCGTCACCGCTCGGGCCAGGGCCGGGACGTCCTCGTTCCTCAAGGACGCGGCGAAGGCGTAGGTGTGGCCGACAAGAAGGGGGGTGCAGGGCTTGCCCCGCTCCGGAACCGGGGCCATGTAGGGGGAATCGGTCTCCAGCAGGAGCCGGTCCGAGGGTACGAGGGCGCAGGCCTCCCGGAGGTTCCGGGCGGCCGGGTAGGTCAGGTTGCCCGCGAAGGAAATGTAGCACCCCAGGTCCAGGTAGTCCCGGGCCGCCGCCGCGTCGTAACCGAAGCAGTGGATGACCACGGGGACACCGGGACGGGCGGAGCGAAGGATCTCGACGGTATCCTCGTGGGCGTCCCGGGAGTGCACGATCAGGGGTTTCCCCAGGCGGCGGGCCAGGTCGATCTGGGCCTCGAAGAGGCGCCTCTGGGCCTCCCGGGGTCCGTGCATCCAGTGGTAGTCCAGGCCCCCCTCCCCGACGGCGGCGCAGTCCGGAGAGGCCGCCGAGGCTTCCAGGGCCGCGATGTGGGGGCCCGGCTGCCCCAGGGCCTCCTTGCCGGGCCAGATCCCCGCCGCGAACCGGAGCCAGGGGCGGCGGCCGATCGCCCGGACGCGCTCCGGAAGGTCCTCCGCCCGGGTGCCGGGGTCCAGGACCCGGGGGGCTTCTTCCGGGCGCCCGGCGGAGCCCGCCCCGGCCCACGCGGCGTCGTAGGACGCCAGGATGCCGTCCAGCGCGCCCTTCCCCGCCCGCTCCAGGATCATGGAAAGGTGGGCGTGGGAATCGGTGAATACGGTCCCGGGGGATCCAGATGTCACGAAGCCGCCCCGAAGGCCAGCTTCCCGCCCGAAAGGCCCACCTTGACCCGGCTTCCCTCCCGGATTTTCCCGGCCAGGACGTCCCGGGCCAGGGGGTTTTGAAGCTCGCTCTGAACCGCCCGCTTCAGGGGACGAGCGCCGAACAGGGGGTCGTAGCCCGCCTCGGCCAGGAAGGCCTTGGCCTCGGGGCTTACCTCCAGGGCTATCTTCCGGGACTCCAGCCGCCTGGCCAGGAGGGCGATCTGGAGGTCCACGATGCCCAGGATCTCCTTCTTCCCGAGTCGCTCG
Source organism: Spirochaetota bacterium (assembly GCA_041306765.1). GTDB lineage: Bacteria > Spirochaetota > Spirochaetia > Treponematales > UBA12059 > JAAYUR01. Next base: position 3,466 of record JBFZER010000226.1, read on the forward strand.
AAGAGGATCGTCTCGTCGATGCGGTTCAGGAACTCGGGCTTGAAGCTGGCCCGCAGGAGCTGGTCGATGGCGGGCTTCACGGCCTGCATGGACGCGGCGGCCAGGATGAGGTCGCTGCCCAGGTTGCTGGTCAGGATGACGATGGCGTTCTTGAAGTCCACCACCCTCCCCTGCCCGTCCGTGAGGCGGCCGTCGTCCAGCAGCTGCAAAAGGACGTTGAAAACGTCCGGGTGGGCCTTCTCCACCTCGTCGAAGAGGACGACGCTGTACGGCCGGCGGCGGACGGCTTCCGTCAGCTGTCCGCCCTCGTCGTACCCCACGTAGCCCGGAGGCGCCCCGATCAGGCGGCTGACCGAGTGCTTTTCCCCGTACTCGCTCATGTCGATCCGGGTGAGGGACTTTTCGTCGTTGAACAGGAACTCCGCCAGGGTCTTGGCCAGCTCGGTCTTTCCCACCCCGGTGGGGCCGATGAACAGGAAGCTTCCCAGGGGGCGGTTGGGGTCCGAGAGCCCCGCCCGGTTGCGGCGGATCGAGTCCGCCACCGCCCGGATCGCCGCCTCCTGGCCCAGGACCCGGCGGCCCAGGACCTTCTCCAGCTCCAGGTACTTCTGGGCATCCCCGGAGAGCATCTTGGACACGGGGATGCCCGTCCAGGTGGAGACGACCCGGGCTATGTCCTCTTCGGAGACTTCCTCCCGGAGGAGGCGGTTCCCCTCGTCCTGCCTGCCGATCTCCTCGCTCACCTCGGAAAGGCGCTTCTCGGTTTCCCGAAGCCTGCCGTACTTGATCTCCGCGGCCTTGGCCAGGTTGCCTTCCCGCTCGTAGCGCTGTTCCTCGATCCGCAGGCGTTCCAGGCTCTCCTTGAGCTTGCGGATCTCGCCGATCTTGTCCTTCTCTGCGGTCCACCGGAGGCGCATGGCATCCCGCCGCCCCTGGACCTCCGCCAGCTCCTTTTCCAGCTTGGCAAGGCGCTCCTTGGAGCCCGGGTCCGTCTCCTTGGCCAGGGCCTGCTTCTCGATCGTAAGCTGGAGTATCCTGCGCTCCGCCTGGTCCAGCTCCGTGGGCTGGCTCTCGATCTCCATCTTGATGCGGCTGGCCGCCTCGTCCACCAGGTCGATGGCCTTGTCCGGCAGGAAGCGGCTGGTGATGTACCGGTCCGAGAGGGTGGCCGCCGCGATCAGGGCCTCGTCCCGGATGCGCACGCCGTGGTGCACCTCGTAGCGCTCCGCCAGGCCCCGGAGGATGGCGATGGTGTCCTCCACCGAGGGTTCCCCGCAGAACACGGGCTGGAAGCGGCGTTCCAGGGCGGCGTCCTTCTCGATGTGTTTCCGGTACTCGTCCAGGGTTGTGGCGCCCACCGCCTTGAGCTCCCCCCGGGCCAGGGCGGGCTTCAGGAGGTTGGAGGCGTCCATGGCCCCCTCCGCCGCCCCCGCCCCCACCAGGGTATGGAGCTCGTCGATGAAGAGGATTATCTTTCCGTCGGACTTCTGGATCTCCTCGATCACCGCCTTCAGGCGCTCCTCGAACTCCCCCCGGAACTTGGATCCCGCCACCAGGGACCCCAGGTCCAGGGCCAGGAGCTTCTTGTTCCGCAGGCTGTCGGGCACGTCCCCGGCCACGATCCGCCGGGCCAGGCCCTCCACGATGGCCGTCTTGCCCACCCCGGGTTCCCCGATCAGCACGGGGTTGTTCTTGGTGCGCCGGGAGAGGACCTGCATGACCCGGCGGATCTCCTCGTCCCGGCCGATCACGGGATCCAGCTTTTCCGCCCGGGCCAGAGCGGTCAGGTCCCGGCAGTAGCGCTCCAGGACCTGGTATTTCGCTTCCGCCTCGGGGTCCGCGGCGCGCCGGTTCCCCCGCACGGCCTTGAGGGCTTCCAGGACGGCGGTCTTCACGATCCCCCGGTCCCGGAGGAGGCTTCCCACGGGCCCCTCCTCCCCGATCAGGGCCAGGAGGAGGTGCTCGGTGGCCACGTAGTCGTCCTTGAGGCCCTTGGCCTCCCCCTCGGCCTTGGCGAAGGCCTTGGAGGCGGCCGGGGAGAGGTAGAGCTGGGCGGACTCCCCGAAGACCTTGGGCTTTTTGGCGATCAGGGCGCGGGCGGCGGCGAGCAATTCCCGGACGTCGACCTCCAAACGGGTGAGAAGGGGGGCCACGACGCCGTCCTCCTGCTCCAGGAGGGCGGCCAGGAGGTGGTCGGTGTCAATCTGTCCGTGGTCGTTCTGCCGGGCCTGGGTGGTGGCCGCCTGCAGGACATCCTGGGTCTTGGTGGTGTAGCGATCGTAGTCCATGGAATTGAATATACCTCCGCCATGCGAGAGGGGTGAAGTGCTGAACGATGCAGTATCGGCGCGGGGCCTGCCGCGAGAACCCCCTGGCTCGCGCGATGACGCCGCGCGCGATAGCGCGCACGACAATCACTTCCCCTCGTCAAACGGCCGAAGGCCGTATGACGGAGGCACGCGGGCCTCCAAGCCGGAGGCCAAGCGCGACCCTGGGTTCCGCAGCGCCCCTGTTTATCCGTCCGTTCGACGTTTCCCCAATTTCGGCTTTACGGCGCCGTGCCGCCCGGGATAGGATGGGGCATGGAACAGCGGGTGATACTGTTGCACGGCTTCGAGGGCGAGTCCCTGGTGGCGGCGGTGAGGGCGATCAAGGCGGTACTGCCCGACCCTGCGGGCATCGCCTTCGCTTCGACGACCGCGGTCAACGTGGACTGGAAGGTGGGCGATCTCCTTGAACACGTGGCCGAGGAGCACGCGGCGTTCCGGAACCGGCGGACCGCTGCGGATTGAGCGGACCCGGGGACGGCTTCCCGGACCGCGGCTGTTCAATCCGAGCGGAGGCTGGGAACCTTGCGGCGGAGTTCCTCGACGAACTGCTCCCCCGTGTAGCCCTGCCGGAGGGCGATGAACACGGCGTTGTCCTGGCCGGCCAGGGTTCCCAGGGAGCACTCGAACCCCAGGCTGTCCAGGGCCAGGGCGACGGTGGCGGAGTGCCCGGAAAAGGTATGCACCACGACCAGACAGGAGTTCCAGTCCGCGGAGACGTACCCCCGCTGGAGGTCCTGGATGAAACTTGCGTCGGTCTCCCGCCTCTCCTCGTCGGAGGGAACGGAGTAGTAGTACCCGGATTCCCCGGCGGAGATCTTGCCGACCTTCAGGGCTTTCAGGTCCCGGGAAAGGGTGGCCTGGGTCAGGATGAATCCCTCGGCCTCCAGGAATTTCAGAAGACCTTCCTGCGATTCGATGCGATGCGCCCGAATCAGCCGCAATATCGCCTTGAGGCGTTCCGATCGCTCCTTGGAATCTTTCACGTTCCCGACCTCGGTTTGTTGCTGTCCGCATGATCATGCCACGGGTGCGCGCATATTGCAAGCTAAGGAGGGGCTCCGTAAATAGTGCGTGACTACGCCCCCGTATGCCGATACAATAATGGGGGGGCATGGACAGGATGGAATCCAAAGGCGCGAACAAGAAAGCAGATACGCACAAGGAGATGAAGCTCTCCTTCAGCCCCGGGGGGCGGAAGAACGACGCCTTCGTGGAGGTCTCCGTCCCGGAGGATGCCATGGAGGTCCACGCCTTCTTCTATCCCGCGGTGGGAGGCGGCGCCCCGTTGACCCAGGAATATGTCCGGGAACTGCTTTCCCGGGCCGGCATCACCGAGGGCATCCTGGAGGCGGTCATCGGGGACTCCGTGCTCTCCTGCAACCTTGACCAGCATCCCCTCCGGGATGTCGTCATAGCCAAGGGCAGCCCCGCGGAAGAGGATATTCCCGAGCACCTCAAACTTCTCGGGCGGTTCGAGCAGAACCCCCTGGATTCCTCCATCCCGGACGGATCGGTGGACTGGAAGGACCTTTCCCCGGTGATCGTGGTCAACCGGGGCGAGAAGATAGCCGACCGCATTCCGGCCCGCGCCGGCAGCCCCGGGCGGACCGTGCGAGGGGATTCCGTTCCGGCAAGGAAGAAGTCCGTAACCCAGTACCTCCCGGGGCGCAACGTGCGCATGGAGGGGGAGACCCTGGTCGCGGACGTGGATGGACGATTCACGCTCTCGGGCAACCGCATCGACGTGGAGGAGGTCCTGGTCGCCAAGGGCGGCGTGGGCTACCACACGGGGCATATCGTCTTTCCCGGGGACGTCACGATCGAGGGGCCCGTACGGGACGGGTTCAAGGTCCATTCCGGGGGATCCATCCTGGCGAAGGACACGATGGACGTGTTCGACGTGAACGCCAAGAAGGACATCACCTGCCTGGGCGGCCTGATCGGCCACCAGAGGGGGTTCCTCAAGGCCGGGGGCGAGCTCCGGGCCAAGTTCGCCCAGAACTGCCGCATCGCCGTGCGGGGAGACGTCTTCATCCCGGGTTCCCTGGTATCCAGCCGCCTTTTCACCCTGGGCATGCTGGAGATGGGCGACAAGGGGCGGATCCTGGCCGGGGAGACCTTCGCGGTCCACGGAGTCCGCTGCGGATGGATCGGCTCGGACACCGGACAGACCACCTACGTGCACGTCGGGATCGACTTCACCGTTCAGCAGCGCCTGGACCTTACCAACGAGCGCCTGCGGTTGATACAGATGAAGCGGGACAAGCTGGAGGAGATGGCCAAGGTCCGGCCGAGCGCCAAGCTCGAGGCGCTGAAGAAGGAACTGGAAAAGGCGGCCGCCGACCTGTCCGCGCTGATATCCGACCTCCTGCCCAAGCTGGACGCGGACGAGCGAGCCTTCGTGGAGCTTCACGGCGGGGCCTTCCCGGGAGCCGTCATCGAGATCTGCCGGGTCCGGTTCCAGATCCAGGAGGAGATCAAGAAAAGCGTCTTCCGCCTGGACAAGGCCTCGGGACGGATAATCCAGGAAAAGGCGTAAGCGGAGTCCGGGTCCTGCCCGGCCTCCGCTCACTGCGACGAGGCCTATAGGCTTCGTCGATGACTTATGAAACGCTCCACCGAACGAATATTGCCGCGATTCGCGTCTTCCGCTACTCTTGGCCATCGTGTTCACCGATGAAGATTGGGAATCCCAGCTCCGCGGGTCTCTCCGGGACGCGGAGGGCCTGGCCCGCCTCCTGCCCCTTGACGGGGGTATGAAGGCCGCCCTGGACCGGCTGGCGGATTCGGGAGCCCTCCCCCTCCGGATCACTCCCTACTGGCTCTCCCTGGCCGGGCCGGGACCGGGAGATCCCATCCTGGCCCAGTGCCTGCCTTCGCCCGGGGAGTTCGAACCGGACCCGGATTCCGTGCCGGATCCCCTGGGCGAATCCCTGCACCGCGCCGCGCCCTCCCTGGTACGGCAATACCGGTCCCGGGCCCTCCTCAGGGCGTCCGGGGAGTGCGCAGTCCACTGCCGCCACTGCTTCCGCAGGACCCTGCTGCCTTCGGAGCGGGGCTATATCAGCCCCGGAGACCAGGCCGAGGCCGCAGTCTGGCTGGCGGAGCGCCCGGAGATCCGGGAAATCCTGGTCTCCGGGGGGGATCCCCTGATCGCGGCGGACGGGAGGATCGAGAACCTTCTGTCCGCACTGCGCGCCGCCCGGCCGGAGGCGGTACTCAGGGTATGCACCCGCTGCCCCTCCACCCTGCCCATGCGGTTCACCCCCGGCCTTGTCGCCCTCCTGCGCTCCTTCCGTCCCCTGCGGGTGGTCACCCACTTCAACCATCCCCGGGAACTGTCCCCCCAGGCGGACGAAGCCCTGGCCTCCCTGATCGACGCGGGCATCCCCGTATCCGTGCAGACGGTCCTCCTTTCCGGGATCAACGACGACCCGGACATCCTGGAATCCCTGTTCTCCGGTCTGGCCCGGCGGGGTGCCCATCCCTACTACCTCTTCCAGGCGGACCTCGCTCCCGGGACGGCCCATCTCCGATGCCCCCTGTCCCGGGGCCTCGATATCTATTCGGAACTCCGGAAAAGGCTGTCCGGCATGGAACTTCCCAGGTACGCCGTGGACGCCCCCGGGGGGGGCGGAAAGGTCTACCTGCCCGAGGGCATCGTCGGACTAGAGGGAGACAAGTTCATTTTAATGTCACCCTCCGGGGTCCGGGCTTCCTATCCGGCCTATTGACCCCGGCGTCGCGAAGATCGGGAATGACCGGGTTCCGCCGCAGGCTGCAACCGGGCGTTGCATTCCCCCCGGCGAAGGCTAGAATGGGGTTATCGAAGTTTCCGCGGGGAGGATTCCCGTCATGAAACCTGTTCCGTCCGCATGCGCGGCCGCCCTGGTCCTGGCCCTGTTTTTCTCATGCGTCCACCCGGGATCCCGGCCGCAGGCTCCCCGCCCGGCGGAAGCCGCGGCACGACCGGCGGCGCCCGGCCCCTCCCAAGCGGCGGCAGGTCCCCTCGATCCCCTTCCCCCGGCAGCCCGGGAATTCCTGGCGGAGCTCCGGGATCGGGTGCGCAGGGGAGATTGGGCCTGGGCCGCGGAACGGTCGGACCCATCTTTTCTCCGGGCCATGGAGGGTCGGGGCCGGGACCCCTACTTCTACACCTACCTGTTCGCCGCAGGCGCTCTGGCGGCCGAAGATGCCGAGTACGCCCGCTTCGAACCGCTTCCCGTGGCCCGGGTCCGGGACATGGTCTGGGAGGACACCCGGATCGAAGGGCCCGCGGCCATCGTCCGGGGACGCTTCACGCTTTCGTCGGGAAAGCCCGTGCCCTTCGCCCTGCGCTTGCTGTGGCGCCTGGACCCGCCCCGCATCCTGGGCGTGCAGCCCTGAGATCGGACACTATAAAAATCGAACCACAGGGACACAGAGAGCACAGAGGTAAGAGAATTATGAGAAGCCGGCTCGCAGGTTGCGGAAACCTCGATGAAGCCCGCAGGGCTTCATTGCCGCGAAGCCGGCTTTCGCCAGCTTCGCGCTATTCCCATTCGATCGTCGCCGGGGGCTTGGAGGAGACGTCGTAGGTGACCCGCCCCACCTGGGGGACCCGGTTGGTGATCAGGCTGGATATCTCCAGCAGGTCCTTCATGGGGAAGGGATACACGTCCGCGGTCATCCCGTCCGCGGAGATTATGGCCCGGAGGGCCAGGACCCAGCCGTAGCGGCGGACGTCCCCGGCCACGCCCACGGACCGGACGGGCAGGAGGACCGCGAAGGCCTGCCAGATCTCGTTATACAATCCACGGCGCTTCAGTTCGGAAACATAGATATCGTCCGCCTCCCGGAGGACGTCGCACTTTTCCTTGGTGACCTCCCCCAGGACGCGCACCCCCAGGCCGGGGCCCGGGAAGGGGTGCCGCCCCACGACCTCCTCGGGGACGCCCAGGAGGCGGCCCAGGGCGCGGACCTCGTCCTTGTAGAGCCGGTCCAGGGGCTCGATCACTTTTCCGGCCCGGCGCTTTTTCTCCACCAGGGGGGAGCGGACGTTGTGGTGGCTCTTGATGACGTGGGCCTTCTTGCCCACCCCCTTGCCGGACTCGATGAGGTCCGTGTACAGGGTGCCCTGGACCAGGAAGGCCTCGGGGATGCCCAGGCGGGCGACCTCCCGCTCCTGGACGGTGATGAACATGTCCCCGATCCGCTTCCGCTTTTCCTCGGGGTCGTCGATGCCCGACAGGGCGGCAAGGAAGTCCGCCTCCGCGTCCACCCGGTGCAGGTGGGTCGCCCCGAGTCTCCGGAGGCTGAGCATGACCTGGACGCTCTCGTCCTTGCGCATGAGCCCCGTGTCGATGTACATGAGGTGCACCCGCCGGGGATCCAGGGACTTGAGCACCAGGGCCGCGGCGACCGTGGAATCCACCCCGCCGGAGATGAGCAGAAGGACGTCGCCCGAGCCCACGATGGAGCGGATCCGTTCCCCCGCCTCCTCGACGTAACGCTCCATCGACCACTCCCGGGAGGCTCCGCAGATGCCCAGGGCGAAGTTGCCCAGGATTTCCAGTCCGTATTCGCAGTGGGTGACCTCGGGGTGGAACTGCACTCCCCAGAGGGACCGGGACTCGTGGGCCAGGAGGGCCGGGATGCCCGACTCGGACCGGGCCAGGACCCGGAATCCCGGGGCCGGGGTCTCCACCGAGTCCCCGTGGCTCATCCAGGAGACGAAACTCCGGGGAAGGCCCCGGGTCAGGGCGTTCTCCTCCTCGACCCGGACCGCCTGGCGGCCGTACTCCCGCTCCGGCAGGGTCCGCACGGAACCCCCGAAGTCCGCGGTCATCCGCTGGATACCGTAGCAGACCCCCAGGACGGGCAGGCCGGAATCGTACACGGCAGGATCCGGCGCCGGCGCGCCCTGTTCGTACACGCTCCAGGGGGATCCTGAAAGGACGATCCCCTTGACGCCCGCTAGGTGCTTCCCGGAAATTTTCGCGTCCCCGGGCAGGATGGACGCGTACACGCCGATCTCACGAATGCGCCGGGCGATCAGCTGGGTGTACTGGCTTCCGTAGTCCAGGATCAGGATCGAGTCCACGGGCTCTCCCTCACGAGGGTCTGGTTGCGCTCGTAGCCCACGGACACGATCCCCACGGGGGCCTCCGCGAACTCCTCGATGAAGGCCACGTACTCCTTGGCCTCCCGGGGAATGTCGTCCCAGGTGCGGGCCCCGCCCAGGGCCGTCTTCCAGCCCCGGAACTTCCGCAGCACCGGCTGGGCTTCGTTCAGGTCCCGCACGGAGGAGGGGAAGTCCTCCACGACCCTGCCCCGGATCTTGTAGGCCACGCAGGCCTCGAACTCGTCCAGGGTGTCGTAGACGTCCAGGTGTGTCAGCACCAGGGAGTCTATGGAATTGGCGTACCGGGCGTAGCGCAGGGCCACCAGGTCAAGGTAGCCGCAGCGTCGGGGCCGCCCGGTGGTGACGCCGTATTCCCGGCCTGTGTCCCGGATGAAGGTGCACAGGGCGCCCTGGGAGTCCGGGTCGAACTCCGTCGGGAAGGGCCCGTTGCCCACCCGGGTCGTGTAGGCCTTGAAGACCCCCAGGACCTTGTCGATGGCCCGGGGACCGATGCCGCCCTGGGCTGCCGCCCCGGAGGCGTTGGACATGCCGCTGGAGACGTAGGGGTAGGTCCCCGTGTCGATGTCCAGCAGGGCTCCCTGGGCGCCCTCGAAGAGGGTCCAGGAATTCCGGTGCTCCCGGAGGAAGGCCACCAGGTCCACGGACATCGGTTGGAGGCGCTCGGCGAAGCGCGCCAGGAAGGCGCGGTCCTCCTCTTCCAACGTGGCAAGGCGCTCCGGGTCGTCCAGGTCCGCCAGGCGCACCCCGTCCCGGGAGGCCTTCACGGAGTACGCGACGCCGATCCCCCGTCCGGTGGTGCCGATGGGCTTGCGGCGCGCCGCTTCCTGCTGCTTGTCGATCTCCCGGTACCGGGGCAAGACCAGGTGCGCCCGGTCGCTGATCAGGACCCGGCCTTTCCAGTCCACGCCCCGGGACTCCAGCATGGCCAGTTCCGCGAAGAGTGCCTCCGGGTCGATGACCATCCCGCTTCCCAGGACCGTCATCTTGTCCGGGTACAGGATGCCCGAGGGAACCAGGTGCAGGGCATACTGCTCCTTGCCCAGGACGATGGTGTGTCCCGCGTTGGCCCCGCCGGAGAACCGGACGATCAGACCGGCGTCCGCTGCCAGGTAATCAACGATCTTGCCCTTGCCCTCGTCGCCCCACTGGGCGCCGATAACGACGATGTTCAAATCAGCCTCCTGTTCTGTGGACGGTGGACGGTGGACGGTGAACGGAAAGGGCGAACGATCGCGGCGGACTTCCACGCCATGGCGCGGGACGCGGCCGCGAATCTCGGTTCACTTCCGTCCACCGTCCACTGTTCACCGATTACCGCTGTAATTCGGCGCTTCCTGGGTGATGGCCACGTCGTGGGCATGGCTCTCCCGGAGGCCCGCGGACGTGATCCGCACGAAGCGGCCGTACTTCTGCAGCTCCTGGATCGAGCGGCATCCCGTATACCCCATGCCCTTGCGGAGTCCCGCCACGATCTGCCCGAGGTAGGGTTTGAGCTCCCCCTTGTAGGGGATGCGCCCTTCGATGCCCTCGGGTACGGGCTCCTCGTCCTTGGCCATCTGGTACCGGTCCCCGGCGCCGTCCTTGAGGGCCCCCAGGGAGCCCATGCCCCGGTACTCCTTGTAGATCCTGCCCTCGAAGAGGAGCTCCCGGCCCGGGGATTCCTTGAGGCCCGCGAAGAGGTTCCCGATCATGACCGTGGAAGCCCCCGCCGCTATGGCCTTCACTACGTCGCCGGAGTACTTGATGCCACCGTCCGCGATCACCGGAATCCCGGCCTTGGCCGCCTCCTCGGCGCACCAGAGCACGGCGGTGAACTGGGGCACCCCGATGCCCGCGACGATGCGGGTTGTGCAGATGGAGCCGGGCCCGACCCCGACCTTCACCGCGTCCGCGCCCGCCTCGACCAGGCGCCGGGTTCCCTCCCGGGTGGCCACGTTGCCGCCCACTACGGGTATGGAGTACCGGGCCTTGATCGCCCGCACCGCCTCGGCCACGTTCCGGGAATCCCCGTGGGCGGTGTCCAGCACCACGAAGTCGCAGCGCGCGGCGGCCAGCAGGGGCATCCGGGCCTCGATATCCTGGGGGCTCACGGCGGCGCCCACCACAAGCCGGCCCCCGGAGTCCACGGCCGCCCGGGGATGGACTTCCCGCTTCTCCATGTCCTTGACGGTGATGAGCCCGGCCAGGCGCCTTTCGGCGTCCACGACGGGAAGCTTCTCTATCTTGTAC
>JBFZER010000227.1:0-3491 GCA_041306765.1 Spirochaetota bacterium
AAATTCCGCTCATCCACCTGGACGAATTCCACGGAATCGTACCGTGAGGCGCGGATAAGATTCTCCAGCTCCGAGAACAGGATGGCGTCGCCGCCGGACTTCTGGAACTTCGGGAGGATCCCCAGGCCGTTCAGGTCTAGAACTCGGGAGCGCGCCCTTTCGCGCAGGATATGGACCCACCCGAAGGGAAGGATTTCTCCCCTTGCCTTCCGGATTCCTCGGCCGAGGTTGGGGAAGGCGCCCATGAAACCCGCCAACTCTCCGCCCTTGACGATGAACCGTACCACGGAAAGATCCGCCGCGAACATCATGGACTTGGACATGAGGTCGAACTCCTCGTCCGTGGACGGGACGTAGTTCGGGTTGTCCGCGAAGGCCTCGTGCTGAAGGGCCTTCAGCGCCGGAAGCCAGGCGCGGACCTCGTTCCTGCGCCGGAATGCCAGGATCTCGAAGGCACCCCGTCTGCGGGCGATTTGGGCGACCCGGTGGAGACGCTCGTCCCCGGGCCGGTGGCGATCGAGGTAGCCCGAAAGGAAGTCCGTCTCCTTGCGGAACCCCGCTCCCTCGACGAGGGCCCCGTAGTACGGCGGATTCCAGGGAATTCCCGTGGCCGGGAATTTATCGAAACCGTCGACCAGGATGCCCTGCCCGGCGGAACGCAGGAAGCCCTTCGGGCCGATCAGCCTGTCGAGCCCTCGGCGGGCCGCCCACTCCGACGCCGCGTCGAAGAGAGCGCGGGCGGCCGGCGGATCGTCCTCGGCGTCGAAATGGCAGAAGAAGGCGGTGCGCGCCCCGTGGTGACCGTTATACCCACGGTGGTCCAGGACCGCGATACGGCCGAGGTCCCGGCCCCCCTCGGAGGCCAGGAAGAAGGCGGCGTCGGAATGGGAAAAGAAGGGATGCTTTCGGCGGATCTGGGATCTCAGCTCCCCGGCAAGGGTGGGCACCCAGTTCGGTTCGCCGCGAAGAAACCGGGATGGAAGGCGAAGGAATCTTCCGATCCCACGGGTATCCCGGGCATCCACGGGCTCTACCTGCATGCTGGCCTCCGGGGCAAGAATACCCGACGGACCGGGGCCGGACAAGCTGTTCCGTCGACGATCGTGGAATCACCGGAGACTGCTTGACAACGGAAACCCTTTTCTAACCCAGGGAGCTTTGAAAGAGCTACATTGACGCTTCGTTCAGATCTCCGCCACGACCCGGCACGGCAGGCCGGACAGGCCGGCGAATTTGATGGGATACGTGTGGATTGAGCACACCGCGGAGGGTCGTCCCCGGAGCACCTCGTCAAGGTTGCAGAGATTCTCCACGACGAAGACTCCGCGGTCCGCACAGTACTGGTCCTTGGGCGTATGCTCCGGTCCCCGCCGCATGCCGGCGAAGTCGATTCCAATCATGGACACCCCGCGCTCGAGGAGGGCGTCGATGAGTTCGTTCGAAAGCTGGGGATGGCCCGCGAAGTACTCCCGGGAACCGTACTCGTGCCGGTCGATGAATCCTGTCCGGAAAGCGACGAACATATCGGGTCGCACGAGGGAGAGATCGATATCCCCGGGCACGATCTCCCGATCCGGATCCGGCGGGACATCGAACACGACGGCGGGCCGCAGGACGTATTCCAGGGGGAACTCCTTGTCCATCACGTCGAAATGGGTTCCCATGTGGCCGAACGCCGCGATCTTCTCGTTGTCCAGGGCTTCCTTGCTTCGATACTTGGTGACCAGGACGCTCAAATCCACCAGCATGCTTCTTACTCCCTTACATCTTTTCCACCCGCACGGGGGTGTTCTTGAACGGCGCGATCTTGGAGGAAGGATCCAGTTCGTCCCGGGTGAGCAGGTTCACCCGGGCGGACTCGTAGTGGAAGGGCATGAAGGGCTCCCCTTCCCGCACCTCGTCGCGGACGCGCACCCGGGCTTCGATCCGTCCCCGGCGGGAAATCACCCGGGCGAGGTCTCCGTCGGACAGTCCGAGCCGCCCCGCATCCGCGGAATGCAGAAGGATGTAGCCCTCCGGCGCGAAGGCGTCCAGAGGCTCCGCCCTCCGGCTCATCGTGGAGGAGTGGTATTGATAGAGAAGGCGCCCGGTATTCAGCACAAGGGGATACTCCGGGTCCGGCAGTTCCCCCTGGGGTTTCCAGTCCACCGGGAAGATGCGGGCCAGCCCGTCCGGAGTATTGAAGCGCTCCAGGAAGAGTGTGCGGGTGCCCGGATGGTCCACGTTCGGGCAGGGCCACTGTATCCCCCGCTCTTCGAGGCGGTCCCAGGTGATCCCTCCGAAGATGGCCGGCGCAGCCCGGGCCGTCTCGTCCCAGACCTCCGAGGCCGAGCCGTATTCCCCGATGGGGCGGCCCATCCGGCGCGCAAGCTCCTGCAGGATCCAAAGATCCTCCCGGGCCTCCCCCGGAGCCGGCATCGCCCTGCGCACCCGCAGGACCCGGCGGTCCGAATTGACGAAGGTTCCGTCCTTTTCCGCCCAGGAGGAGGCGGGAAGGACGACGTCCGCCTTCAACGCCGTCGGAGTCAGGAAGATGTCCGCCACAGCCAAAAACTCTAGCCTCTCAAGGGCCTTTTCCACATGGGAGGCGTTCGGGTCCGTCATGACCGGATTCTCACCCATGATGAACAAGCCCCGGATCCGTCCGTCCTGCGCCGCCTTGGCGATCTCCACGGTCGTGAGCCCCCGTTCCGACGGCAGGGACTCGAAGGGTATGCCCCAGAGTTCCGCGATGCGGCGGCGGTTCGCCTCGTCCGAAGCCGGCACGTAGCCCGGATAGAACAGGGGCGAGCATCCCACGTCCGTGGCTCCCTGCACGTTGTTCTGTCCCCGGGGCGGCGCCAGGCCCGAACCGTCCCGGCCGATCTTGCCGCAGGCGAGCATCAGGTTGATCAGGGCGAAGACGTTGTCGGTGCCCACGGTCTGCTGGCTCATCCCCATCCCCGTGGCGATAAGGGATCGGTCCGCCAGGGCATACAGCCGTGTCGCCTCCAGGAGCTTTTCGGGCGGCACCCCGCAGATCGCCTCCACCCGCTCTGCGGTATAGGCGTCCACGGCGGTTCGCAGGGCGTCCAAGGCCGCCTGGCCGTCCCGTATCCGGCGCCGGGCGAAGTTCCGGTCCACCCAGCCCCGCTCGAAGGCGATGCGGGTCATGCCGTTCAGCAGAGCCACGTCCGTGCCCAACCGGGGCTGGAGCCAGACATCCGCATGCCGGACCAGGGGAGTCCACTTCGGGTCGATGATCACCAGACGGCCGCCCCGGGCAAGGCCGCGCTTCAGGAAGGTGGCCGTGACGGGGTGGGTCTCCGCCATATTGTTCCCGATCACGATGGTGCAGTCCGCGGTCTCGTAGTCCTCGATGGAAGCGCTGCCCGCGCCGTCCCCGATGGCCTTGAGCATCGCCGTGACCGTGGACGCGTGGCAGAGCCGGGTGCAGTAGTCCAGGTTGTTCGTGCCGAAGGATATCCGGACCAGCTTCTGGAAGAGGTAGT
>JBFZER010000228.1:0-4014 GCA_041306765.1 Spirochaetota bacterium
GGAGGGCCTGGACGGCCCTGGGGCTTCGCTGGGGCGTACCCGGGACTGGGTATTCCGAAGGCGGCGACGCGGTCCCCGGGTCCCTGACCCTGACCGCGGGCATCCGGGGGGGATCCCCGGATCCTGCCAAGAATCCGGAGACCGGAACCGGAACGGAGGGCCCGGGCACGACGCGATTCAAAGCCGAGGCCGCCCTGGCCGCGAGCTACCGCCGACCCGACGCCTCGGGCTATTACCGGGTCGCGGGCATGGAGGAGACAGCCTCGTGGACCAGCCCCTTCCGTCCTTCGGGGACCTGGCCGGCGGGAGCCGACGTGGAAGCGGTCGATGACGGCCAATTGGAACCTCTCTTTCCGGACCTTTACCGGCGCTTCCATTCCGTAGGCTCGCGCCAGCGCGCCCTCGAGGTTTCCTTCGCCGGCATCCTCGTCTCCGACGTGCTCACCGCGGTTCGCTATATCGACCCGGCCGCGGTCGGGGATTACAAGGCTTTCGCGTTCTTCGCCCGCAGGACAGCGGCCGCCGAGGCGGCGGAGCTTACGATCGACTTGGCCGGCGCTTCCTCGGTGCTTTCCGTGGAGGTGCCCGCCGGAGATCTTTCGGAGTCCTGGCGCCGCTTCGTGGTCCGATACGACGGGGTCCCCCGGCTCTACTACCAGGACGCGGAGGGCGGCCCGGAGGTCTTGATCATTTCCGCGACGCCTGCCGCCGATCCCTCGACCAGCGCCGGGCAGATAACGATCTCCGTGACGGGGGATACCGACGGGTCCGTATTCGTGGACGAGCTTCATTTCCTGGACCCCGTCGGGGAGTTTTCCCTGGCCGGACGGGGGGCCTTCTCCTGGAACCGCGACGGTGCCATGGCGGGAACCCAGGGCCGCGCCGTCCTCTCGGACCCGGGCGTCTCGGCCCGGATTAACGGTACGGTATCCGGGGATTCGAGCTTCGCGGGGTACCTGGACGGCAGGATCTCGGTGGGACCGGCAAAACTGGCCGCGAACCTGCGTCAGGGCTTCACGGACGGGAGGTTCACGGATGGAGCCTTCGGCCATGCCCTGGAACTGCCGCTGAAGGGCTTCTCCCTCACGGACAGCTTCCAGCACGATTCCGGTTCGGGCCGATTCGGACGCCGCGACTCCCTTACGATGAATACCCGGGGCTTCGGCCTGGCCCTGGAACAGTCCGCGACCTACGGAGGATCGAACCTGGAACAGGCCTGGGATCTGAAGCTGAATGCGGGAACCCTGGTGTCGATCTCGGGAAGTCTTTCGAACGCAGCGGCGGGGGAAATCGACCTGCCCTCCGGCTACGGCGAGGCCTGGCTCGACTCGTTCCGGTATTTCCTGCCGGCCCTCGAGGAGGAATCCTCCCGGAGGAGCACGGAACTTAGGAGCGTCTGGAGGTTCGGCGGCGGAACCCTGAACCTCTCGGCTTTCCATGGACTTTCGGACGCGTCCTCCCCGAGCCCCGCGGGTTCTTCCTCGGCGGAAGCGCGGTTCGGCTGGGCCATCCCGGCGGGCAAAGGATCCGTCGAGCCCTACTACAGCCGCTCCTGGAGCCTCGGCGCAGCGTCCACGGCCCGGACCTTCGTAGAGGATTGGGGCGCCTGGCTGGAGGACTTCGAAGGAGCCGGGTACCTGTACCGATCGTTACCCTTCGCGGAGTTCTTCGACCTTTCCACCGCGGACTACTTCCAATCCGCGGTCCCGGGGACAAGCTCCGCCAGCTATAAGCCCGAGGCGGGGATCATCCTGGGGCGCCGTTACGGCTCCCGATGGACCGACCTTCTGATCCCCAGCAAGGCGGCGCTGTCCCTCCGGCGCGAATTGACATCCTCCCTGGAGACGGTGACGGATGCCCTTGTGTGGGAAGCGTCGGCCTCCATGGCCGCGATCAACCTGTTCGGCGCCCGGGGGACATACCGACTATCCCAGCTCTATTCCGTGGACGAATATTCCCAGAGATTCACCGGCTCCCTGACCACCTTTCGGAACGACCCGGAACCCCTGGTCGCCTTCGCCCATACCGCCCTCGCGTCCTTCTACACCGCCCGGGACGACAACCTGGTCGCGGAAAACCGTCTGAACCTCGCGGAGACCCGGGACGGACTGGCCTGGAGCGAGCGGCTGTCCCTGAACCTGACCCTGCGGCCGGGGCGGACCTGGCTGGGAGATATCGTCGGGCGTCTGCAGTCCGAATCCGGGCGGGATGGTTCGGCAGCCTCCGAGAACGGACCGGATCTGGTTTCCGGGTTCTGGGATTCCCTGAAAACCGTGAAGGGGCGTCTCTCGGAAGTGTGGGGCTTCACGGCGGTGGTCAAACGTCCCTACGCCTACCAGGACCGGCTGGACATCGAGCTGACCCAGTCCTACGAAACCAAGTACGTAGCTTCCCAGAAGGCCAGCCTCTGGGCCCGATTGGGAACCTACCAGTACCTGAACCTGCTGGACGGGGAGGATTACTGGACTTTGGGATTCGAGCTGACCCTGGGAGCCCGGGTGATTTTCTAGCGGGATCTTGAAACACGGAGGTTTCTCCGCACCCTTCCGGAACCTTGACAGCGCGGCGGGCGAAACGACATAGTGAGGCGCCATGAAACGAAGACTCATCAGCAGCGCCCTCCCGTATGTCAATAACATCCCCCACCTGGGAAACCTCATCCAGGTCCTGTCGGCGGATGTGTTCGCCCGGTTCTGCCGCCTCCGGGGCTATGAGACCCTCTATGTCTGCGGCACGGACGAGTACGGAACGGCCACGGAAACCAAGGCCCTGGAGGAAGGCATCACCCCCCGGGAACTCTGCGACCGATTCTACGTGATCCACCGGGACATCTACGCCTGGTTCGGCATCTCCTTCGACAAGTTCGGACGCACCAGCACCCCTCAGCAGACCGAGATAGTCCAGGGGCTGTTCAAGGACATCGACGCCGCGGGGTACGTCAAGGAGCAGTCGATCGAGCAGCTCTACTGCGAATCCTGCGGTCGGTTCCTGGCGGACCGGTACGTACGGGGTACCTGCCCGCACTGCGCCTATCCGGACGCCCGGGGCGACCAGTGCGAATCCTGCGGCAAACTCCTGGACCCGACGGAACTCAAGGAGCCCAAGTGCTCCACCTGCGGGGCTGCGCCCAAGCCCCGAGCCACCTCGCACCTGTACATAGACCTTCCCGCCATCCGGCCCAGGCTGGAAGCCTGGATGAAGGAAGCCAGCGTCAAGGGGTTCTGGGCCAACAACGCGATCCAGATGACCCAGGCCTGGATCCGGGACGGTCTCCGGGAGAGGGCCATCACCCGGGACCTGAAGTGGGGCATTCCCGTGCCCAAGCCGGGCTTCGAAAAGAAGGTCTTCTACGTCTGGTTCGACGCGCCCATCGGATACATCTCCATCACAGCCTGCCTTACCGACGAGACCGGGGGCGACTGGAAGAGATGGTGGCAGTCCCCGCAGGACGTGGAGTTGTATCAGTTCATCGGCAAGGACAACATCCCCTTCCACACGGTCATCTTCCCGTCCACCCTCCTGGGCTCCGGGCGGCCCTGGACCATGCTCCACCACATGTCCAGCACCGAGTACCTCAACTACGAAAGCGGCAAGTTCTCCAAGTCCAAGGGTGTCGGGGTCTTCGGCAACGACGCCGTGGATTCCGGCATCCCCGCGGACATATGGCGCTTTTATATGTATTACAACCGCCCCGAGAAGAGCGACGTCACCTTCACCTGGAGCGATTTCCAGGAAAAGGTGAACGGAGAGCTGATCGGAAACCTCGGAAACCTGGCCAACCGGACCCTGACCTTCGTCCACAGGTTCTACGACGGCACGGTGCCGGAGGGCGAGCCGGATGAGTCCTTCTGGTCCGAGGTACGGAAATCGTATTCCAAGATCACGGAGCACCTCGAGCGGGCAGAACTCCGGGACGCGTTCCGCGCGGCCTTTGCGGTCTCCGGGATGGCCAACAAGCGTTTCCAGGAAGGAGAACCCTGGAAGGCCCGGACCCAGGATCCGGCCAAGGCCGCG
>JBFZER010000229.1:0-11095 GCA_041306765.1 Spirochaetota bacterium
ACGGCCTTCGTGACCCGCTCTTCCTCCGGCACCCTGCCCATCACCCTGCGGGTGGCCGAGGAGAAGCTGGGCATTCCCCGGGCCACCTCCTCCTTCACCCTGCCCCTGGGCGCCACCATCAACATGGACGGCACGGCCATTTACCTGGGCGTCTGCGCCATGTTCATCGGCTACGCCATCGGCCGGCCCCTGACCTTCAACCAGCAGCTGACGGTCATCATCACCGCCACCCTGGCCTCCATCGGCACCGCGGGCGTTCCCGGAGCCGGCGCCATCATGCTGCTCATGGTGCTCGAGTCCATCGGCCTCAAGGTCGAGGCGGGCAGCGCCGTGGCGGCCGCCTATGCCATGATCCTGGGCATCGACGCCCTCCTGGACATGGGCCGCACCTGCCTCAACGTCACCGGCGACCTGGCCGGAACCGCCATCGTGTCCAAGACCGAGAAGGAACTGGACATGTCCAAATGGCAGAAGGCCGGCTGACGCCGCCAGCACGACAACCTGCCTTCGCTTCGTCGATCGTTAAAAATCGGGCCGCCCGGAAGGGCGGCCTTTTTTCATGGATCCGGTTTACCCGAGCAGCCGGCGCGAACGACTCCGGCGCCGGCCTCCGCGGACCCGCAGGGCCTCCAGGCCGTACCCGGCCGGGGAGAGCAGGAAGGCAATCGCTGTGAACAGAAGGGTCCGCACGGGGGCTAGGCTTCCTGAGCCCCGGGTTCCCCGATCCCCCGCAGGGCGGCCCGGAGGTCTTCCAGGGTGTACGGTTTGTCCAGGCAACGGTCGAAGCCGCACTCCAGGGCGCGGTTCTCCGCCTCCGCCCCGGAAACGGCCACCAGCGTGATCCGGGAGCCCCCTGCCCGGATGCGCCGGGCCGCCTCGAACCCGTCGACTCCCGGCATGGATAGGTCCAGGAGGGCCGCGTCATGGCCCCCGGCCAGGACGCGGACCACGGCCTCCCCGCCGCCGTCCACGATGTCGCAGTCCCAGCCGGAGTGGGCCAGCATCCTCGCCAGGATCTCCCGGTTGTCCGGATCGTCGTCCGCTATCAACGCCTTCATGGCTTTGCTCCCTGCGGGGTCCCTACTCTACGGGATCGATCGTGTAGAGGGTTCCCTCCCGGGACATCTCCACCGACATCGCGGTACGGCCCCGGAGTTTTGCCTGGTAGAAGATCTCCAGTTCCTGGAGCTCCATGTCCGTCCGGTTGGGATCGTGGTGGAACAAGAGGAGCCGCTTCACGCCGGCCCTGTGGGCGGAGTTGATGGCGTGCTCGAAGGAGGAGTGGCCCCAGCCGACCTTGCCCGATACGTACTCCTTTGCCGTGTACTGGGTATCGTGGACAAGCAGGTCCGCCCCGGCCATGAAAGCCTGAATCTTCTCGTTCTGCTCCCGGGCCGCCTCCTCCCCCTCCCGGGCATAGACCTCCTCGTACTGCGGGTCCGCGGGGTCCGTGGGAAACACGTTCCGGAAGGGCTCGTTGTCGTAGAGGGTCACGAAGCTCCGGCCCCGGTACTCGAAGCGGTAGCCCAGGCAGAGTATGGGGTGGTTGAGGTACTTGGTCGTGAGCCAGATGCCGTCCCCGAGGTCGAAGGTGGCTTCCTTGATCTGTTCGTAGGTGATCTTGGCGGCCAGCTCCTCCTGGCGGACCGGCCAGTAGCGGTACGAGAGCTGGGAGCCGATGACCTTCTCGAGGGGGTCCTCCTCGTAGGTGATGGGGCCCCGGATTTTCAGCTCCGTGCCCGGGACGTAGATGGGGGTGAACATGGGGAAGCCCATGATATGGTCCCAGTGGGTGTGGGTGATGAAGATGTCCGCGGAGATAGGCCCCTTGGGAAAATCCGTGCGCATCAGGGAGTCGCCGAGCTGGCGTATTCCGGAGCCCGCGTCGATGATGATCAGCCTCTTCCCGCAGCGGACCTCGATGCAGGAGGTGTTCCCTCCGAACTCGACGGTGTCCGGGCCGGGGGTGGGCATGGAGCCCCGGTCTCCCCATATCTTGACGGTGAACATGGAGTCCCTCTCTTGGATAGACTATACCGGAACGGGGCTCATTGAGCCAGACGCAGGAAAACCTTCGCCTTGTCGATCTCGGCGTTCACCGGGCCCTCCAGTTCCTCCAGGGTTTCCTTGCGGAATTTCAGCTCCTCGAAGACCGAGGGCGGGAGCTTGTC
Source organism: Spirochaetota bacterium (assembly GCA_041306765.1). GTDB lineage: Bacteria > Spirochaetota > Spirochaetia > Treponematales > UBA12059 > JAAYUR01. The sequence goes on from JBFZER010000229.1 coordinate 2,172, forward strand.
CGGGTAGAGGTTCCCCGAGAATCCGATGCCTTCCCGGCTGGCGTAGTAGTTGGCCACCGCCACGGTGAGGACCACGTCGCGGTTCTCCCCCTGGTACTCGTCGAAACCGTGGTGGTACCTCGCGGCGTCGGATATGGCCCCGTCCAGGTGCCAGGCCGCGGCTATGAGGGCTCCCGCGTCCGCGTGGTCCAGCTCCAGGGTCCGCTTCTCGGCCACATGAAGGGATACCCGGTCCCGGTCCGCCACGGCCATGGTCCGGACGTACTCCTCCGCCAGGGCATTGTTGAGGGGTATCTTGCCGATGTCGTGCAGGAGGCCCGCCGCGAAGTACTCCTCCAGGGATTTTGTGTCCACGCCCCGCTTCTTGGCGATCAGCTTGGCGGTCACCCCCGCGCAGAGGGAGTGCCTCCAGAAACCCTCCATGTTGAGGGCCCGGAAATCCTTGTTGGAGGTGAACTTGTCCAGGACCGCGGTGGACAGGGCCAGGTTCTTCACGGTGTTGACGCCCAGCATGATGATGGCCCGGACCAGACTGGTCACCTGGGTACCCAGGCCGTAGTAAGCGGAGTTGATGAGCTTGAGCACCTTGCCCATGAGCACGGGATCGAGGGCGATGACCCGATCCAGGTCGATGGGGCTGGTCTTGGGGTTGTTGCAGACTTCCAGGACCTTGGAGACGGTCGTCGGGAGGCTCGGCATGGAGCCGATGTAGTCCCGGACCTTCAGGAGGTTGCTAGTTCCCGGCATGACCCTTCTCCCGTCGCATGATGTCTATCAGCCTGGCCAGCTTGGAGGATATGGGAACCCCGCAGACCTCCGTCGGCCTGCCCTGGGGATCGAACACCACCGGGGCTTCCCCTTCCGCGCCCCTTGCTGCGGGCTCCGTCCCGGGATCTCCCCCGCCGGAGGCGGTTATCCGTTCATCCTGCCGCCGATCCGCACGGGCCCGCCGGGCTTCCAACCGCCGATCCCCCCCGTCCCTCCGGTCCATCCAGGACCTTCGCTCCTTCGGGGTCGCCCGGCGGTCTGCGCCGTTCCTTCTGTCCTCGGAGCGGCGGTCGCTTCGTTTCTGGGCCTCCCGCAGGAGGGACGAAGCGCCCGGAACCGACCGGTCGAGGGCCGCGGCGGCCTTCCCGAGCTTTTCCTCGGCGGCCCTGCGGGCCGCCTCGTCCTCGGATTCCAGGTCCCCGTCCCCGAGGGCCTGGATGAGTTCGTCCATCTTCCGGGAGATCCCGCTTTCCTCCAGCTCCTTCCGTTTGTCCTCGGGGAGGGAATCGGTGAGCCCCTTGAGGTACGAAAGGAGATCCGCGATCTCCCCTCCCGGGCATTCGCCATCCTCGGAGGCGCAGCCTGCGGCCTCCGGAGATCCGGGCTCCCCATCCGCCGCCGTATCCCCCGGCTCCGCCCCGGAGGGCCCGCCGTCTTCCCCGGCCCCCGGCTCCGTCTCTGTCTCAGGCTCGAGTTCGGGCTCGGGCTCCAGGGCGGGCCTCTCCGCGGGCTCGACATCGGGCTCCTCGCCCTCCTCGAGCACCACCTCGGGCTCTTCCTCCCCGAGGTCCTCGTCGAATTCCTCGTACTCGGGCTCCGGCTCCGCGGCGGGAGCCTCGGCGGCCGGTTCCTCGGCGGCTTCCGGCGCCGTCTCCACCGCAGGTTCCTCCAAGTATTCCTCCGGAGCCTCCTCCTGCGGGGGGGCGGGCCGGGGCGCGCGCCGGGGGGCAGGCTCATCCCTCGGTAGAGGAGGCGCGTAGGCCGGGGGGGGCGGAGATTGAACCGGCGGCTGAGGTGCCCGGGCCTGGGCGGGCGGCGGAGCGGGAGGATACGACGGCGCCGGCTGGGGTGCGGGCTGCGGCTGGGGAGCGTAGGACGGAGGAGGATAGGAGGGGGGCGGATACGGCTGGGGCGGGTACATGGGGGGCTGGTACGGCGGCGTCTGAGGATAGGCCGGCTCGGGGCCCCGGGTTTCGGGCGGAAAGGGTTCCCGGGAATCGGCGCTGCCCGATCCCGAGTCCCGCCCGGCCGGCTCGTCTCCCCGGCCCTCCCCGGAGGATCCTCCCCCGACGGGCGAATCGACGTAGAGCTCCTGCCCCGCCAGGAGCCGTTCGTCCTCGCCCAGGGGCTCCTCCTCTTCCTCCGAAAGCCCGACGGAATCCAGGGGGACTTCCTCCTCGGGCAGGGGTTCCTCGTACTCCTCCAGGAAGATGAGTTCCTCCGCCTCGTCCACCGGGATGGGCTCCGCGGAGGCGAGGGCCAGGACGGCCTCCATCCGCTCCTCCGCGCTGGGATCGCCGGGGGCGGTCTTCGCCTCCTCCGCCCGAAGATTGTCCCGGAGGATCCCGATGTTGCGGTCCCAGGAGTCCCGGACGTCCTGGGAATACGCGCCCACCGCCTTCTCGTACAAGTCCAGGGAACCCTCAAGGTCGTCCATGTCCTGGGGCTTGCCCCGACGGCCCTGGATGTTGACCAGGCGGTCCGCGGCGGCCACCGCCTTCTCCTTCTCCCCCAGGGAGCGGTAGACGGCGGATAGCTCCAGCCAGGCGTCGGCGTCGTCCGGCCGCTCCCGGGTAAGCTCCTCCAGGATGGTCTTGGCGTGGGTCAGGTCTCCCCGGGCGGCCCGGGCGCGGGCCAGCTCCAGGCGGGCTTCGGGGTTGCCGGGCCGGGCTTTCAGGAAGAGCTCCAGCTCCTTCACGGCGTCGTCGGGCCGTCCTTCCTCCCGGTAGATCCGGGCCAGCTCCACCCGGAAGGCGATCTCCTTCGGGTCCAGGGACACGACCTTGCGGAAGACCTTTTCGGCTTTACCATCCTCTCCCAGGGCTTTCAGGAGAAGGCCGTAGAGCTTGAGGGCGTCCAGGTTGTCCGGGCTGCGCCGGAGGAGATCGACCACCGTGTCCCGGGCCTTGTCGTTGTATCCCAGGGTCCGATAGAGCCGGGCCAGGCGCATGCGCAGGCCGTCGTTGTCCGGCATCACCCCCACCAGGGCCTGGATCTCCTGGAGGGCCTCGGCCTGGCGGCCGCTCTGCTCCAGGAGGCGCTCGATGTTCTCCGCCGCGTGGAGGAATCCCGGATCGGCCTCCAGGGCGGCGCGGAACTCGTGGATGGCCTCGTCGACCTTGCCGGCCTCCGCGTAGGCCACGCCCAGGCCGTTCCGGGCCTCCGCGCTTTTCGGGGAAACAGCCAGGACCTGGTGGAAAACGTCCACGGACTGCCGGGTCTTGCCGTTCCGGGCCAGGGCCAGGCCGTAGCGGTTCATGGCTTCCGTCCAGCCCGGCCGCGCCTTCACGGCGTGCTCGTATTCCCGGAGGGCGTCCTCATCCTTGCCCATGGCCTCGTAGGCGATGCCCAGGTTGAAGTGGAAGGAGGGGTAGTTCTGGTCCACCGCCAGGCCCTTCCAGAACACCTTCACGGCCTTCTCGTAATCCCCCCGGGCCATGTGCACGGTACCCAGGGAGTTGAAGGCCAGGACATGCCGGGGGTCCTTCTCAACGGTCCGGGCGAAGGACATCTCGGCGGCCTTCAGATTCCCCATCTGGCGGAAGACGCTGCCTTCGTTGAACAGGAGTTCGGGATCGTCCGGGGCGAGCTGGAGCCCCCGACCCAGGGCGGAAAGGGCGTCGTCCAGACGGCCCAGGCGCAGGTACACCGTCCCCAGGTTCTCGAGGGCCCGGACGTCCTTGGGATCCCTTTCAACGATGGAGGCGAAGGCTCCCAGGGCGGGCTCGAAGCGGTTGGTCCGGAGGTAGACGGAACCCAGGACGAAGCGGGCGTCCCGGGATTCCGGCTTCTGGATCAGGAAATTCCGGGCAAGGCGTTCCGCCGCCTCAAAGTCCCGGAGGCGCAGGGCGTTCTGGGCCCGTTCTAGGGTGTCCGCGGGGGTGTGGGGAGCCGTCATGGCACCGTCCTTGCGGGTCGCGCGGAGACCTCCCGGGAAAACTCGCCCGGACGCCGGGGCAGGACGGAGTCGTAGGACGCCACCGAAACGTAGTAGAGCCGGCCGTTGGCGAGTCCCGTGAGGGTGATTGAGGTAGCGTTCCCCGCGTCCACGGGTGAGGGGCCTTCCGCCGCATCCCTGCCGTGGTACCCCCCGGGGGCGGGGCCGTAGTAGACCAGGTACCCCGACAGGTCCGCGTCCGGTACCCGGCTCCAGCGGATCGTGATTCTGCCGTCCCCGGGCACGGCCAGCACCTCACCGGGCGGAGGGGGGGGCGGATCGGGCAGGTAGCGGAGGGTGAGGGAGGAGAGGACCGGTCCCTCGGTACCCCGGGGGTCCGGATAGAGTTCGATCCGTACCTGGGCGTAACGCCCCCGGGCGTCCTCGGGCAGGGGTCGGCCCGGCTGGAAGGGACGCCATTCGGGACTGTCGGGCCGCCAGGTTTCCGGAAAGTCGCCGGTCCGGAAGAAGAACGCGGCGCCCGAGTCCCCGGGGGTACGGATCTCGGCGTCGACGGCTCTCAGGCGGGTGTTGTTCCAGCCCAGGTCCACCAGGGGGGAGACCGCGGCGCCCGGCTCCAGCCCGTACCTTCCCAGGTTCGGAACCTCCACCCATGCCGAACTCACCCGGAGCTCATCCAGGAGGCCCGTATAGTTCGGGCCCAGGGTGACGGGGGAGGCCGTGCCCACCGAGGGCAGGTGGACGGCGCCACCCTCCCGGCCCGTGCTGGTCGCGTAGGCCGCCGCCTCGGACACGCCGTTCATCAGGTACTCAACCAGCCCCGTGGAGGAGTCGAAACGCACCAGGTGATGGCTCCAGGTCCGGGGTACCAGGAGGGAGGTTCCTGTCAGGTTGAGCTGGAAGGCCCCCCCCGCCGGGGGGGCGAAAAAATTGGTGAAGGCGAAGACCATGCGGTTCCGGGAGAACAGGGCGGACACCTGTTGGGTCGTGGTCTTGCTCCCGTCGCGGCGCGCGCCTTTCCAGAGGAAAAGGATTTCCCCGGATTCGACGTTGGCAGGATACAGCCAGAATTCCAGGGAGAAGTCCCCGGAGACGGAGCCGGCCCCGAAGAGGGCGCTTTTCTCGGGATGGAGGATCAGCTGGGACCCGGGAGCCCGGAAGGAGCCCGCGCCGGAACCCATGTAGGCGAGGTCCGGGGTCGAGTACTTGAAGGTGCCCCGGCTCTCGATCCGCCAGCGGCCGGTCTCGTCCTGCCGCCTCTCCCCGTCGAAGTGGACCAGGAGATCCGTACCCTCCGCCGAACGGTACTGGGCCGGGTCCAGGACCAGGACCAGGGGGCCGGCCCCGCCCGCGGCCGCGGTGCCCGTCGGTACGACGGCTGCCGGAACGGACGACACGCCCTCCAGAACCCAGGGATGAGGGGAGGAGGCGGGCTTCGAGGAGGCGTCCAGGCGCAGGGACATCTCGACTCCGACCGCGGCGTACACCGCGGTCAGGCTGGCGAGGAACAGGGCGAGTATTCTCTTGGTCGTCATTTCTCTGTATTCTAGTATCGAACGATATGGAGCAAAGTATAGACCCCGCTTCGCCGGAACCGAGAAGAATCGCGCGAAGCGCCCCGGAATCCCCCGGAGTATACCTCATGCGCGACTCCGCGGGGGTAATTATATATGTCGGCAAGGCCAAAATCCTGAAAAACCGGCTTTCCTCGTATTTTACCGGCCGCAAGGACCCGAAAACCCGGCTCCTCGTGTCCAGGATCGCCAGCCTAGAGTGGATCCTTACCGAAACCGAGTACGAGGCCCTGCTCCTGGAGAACGAGCTCATCAAGCGCAACTCCCCCAAGTACAACATCAACCTCAAGGACGGAAAGTCTTACCCGGTGATCCGGATCACCGCGGAGGAATGGCCCCGGGTCTTCCGGACCCGGCGGATCGTGGACGACGGCAGCCTCTATTTCGGCCCCTTCCCCAGCGCGGAGATCATCGACGCCTACCTGGACCTGATCCGCCGGCTCTTCCCCCTCCGGCGCTGCCGGAGGATGCGCAAGCGGGATACCCCCTGCATGTACTTCCATATCGGGCGGTGTTCCGCCCCCTGCGCGGGTAGGATAGCCCGGGAGGACTACCTGGCGGTGGTGGAGAAGGTTCGAAAACTCCTGGCCGGGGAGACGGAGGAGCTCATCGAGTCCCTGAAGTCCCAGATGGAGGACGCGGCGGCCTCGCTCCGCTTCGAGGAAGCCGCCCGTTCCCGGGATACCCTGCAGGCCATCGAGGCCTTCCGGGGGGAGAGCCGTGTCGTTGACTTCGATCCCGAGAGCAGGGACTACGTGGCCGCAGCCCTGGACGGGAGCCTCGCGACCTTCACCGTCTTCGCCATGCGGGGAGGCCGGCTGGCGGGGCGGGACCTGTTCCGCTCCCGGGCCTTCGGCACCCCCGACGAGGCCGTCCTGGATTTCCTGACCACCTATTACTCCGCAGAGCGGCCGCCCCCTCCCCGGATCTACCTCCGGGACCCCCGGGGCCTGGACCTGGCCCGGGAGTATTTCCTCCGGGAATTGGGGACGGAGACGGGACTCGCCGCCCCGGACGACCGTCGCCACGAGGCGGCCCTGGCCATGGCGGAGCACAACGCGAAGGAGGACCTGGCCAAACGCCGGCGGGAGTCCGGGGACGTGGAGGCCCTGGAGGAACTCCGGCGGGCCCTGGACCTCGAGGTCCTGCCCTCCCGGATTGAAGGCTTCGACATCGCCCACCTTTCCGGGAAACACACCGTGGCCTCCCTGGTGTCCTTCTCGAACGGGGTCCCGGACAAGAAGAACTACCGGTATTTCCGGATCCGGAGCCTTGAGGGCAAGGTGGACGACTTCGCCGCCCTCCGGGAAGCCGTAGGCCGTCGGTATACAGGCCTTTTGAACGAGGGGGACGAGCTTCCGGACCTGGTCCTGGTGGACGGCGGCATCGGCCAGGTCAACGCGGTCAAGGAGATCCTGGACGCCCTGGAGGCGGACATCCCCCTGGCCGGCCTGGCCAAGGAGAACGAGGAAATCTGGATGCCCGACGCGGAGGGTCCTCTGGTCCTGCCCAAGGACTCCCCGGCCCTCCGGATCCTGGTGGCCGTCCGGGACGAGACCCACCGCTTCGCCACGGGACTCAACCAGAGGCTCCGGGGCAAGACCCTGAGCCTGTCCGGATTGGAAGCCGCGGAGGGCGTGGGCCCGACCCGGGCCGCACGGATCCTGACCGCCCTGGGTTCCCTCCGTGCCGTGGCCGAGGCGGAGCCGGAATACATCGCGGAAACGGCACGGGTCCCCCGGAAGGCCGCGGAGGCCGCCCGGGCCGCCGCCCGAAATGAGCTTTCCGACAAGAAGGAGTTTTCTTCATAATTCCAACAGGATTAACAAGATAAGAAAAGATATACAAGATGGGATAAAGAAAGGTTTCGACGGTTATGTACGAAGAATCGAACGAATACGGTTTCCCTTATTTTTTTAATCTTGTTCATCTTGGATTCATCTTGTTCATCTTGTTGGATCTATGTATGAGCGGGATTGACTAAAACCTCCAATTCCGGCAAACTACGGGCGCCCCACGGGGAACAACATCGTGCTTGACACCATCCTGCCCGAGGGGCTCCGTTTCGGAGTCCTCTTCGACCGCCTAACCTCGGTTCATAGTGTTTACATCCGCGCGGAGGAGGCCTTGGCCTCCTTCCGCGCCCGTAACGGACTCTCCTGCCCCCCCGGCTGCGGCACCTGCTGCGAAGGGTTCATCCCCGACGTCCTGCCCCTGGAAGCCTCCTACCTGGCCGCCTGGCTCGCCCGAAACCGCCCGGAACGGGCCCGGGAAATCGTCGATTCCGGCATCCTCCCCTCGAACGGCCGGGGCTGCCCCCTGTACGACCCGCACAGGCCGGACGCCCACTGCACCGCCTATCCCGGACGCCCCCTGATCTGCCGCCTCTTCGCCTTTTCCGGGGTCCGCACCAAGAACGGGCTGTCTTCTTTCTCCCTCTGCCGCGGGATGCCCGGCCTGCCGCCCCCGCGGTCCGGAGCCCGGGCCTGGGAGGGCCTGGAACTGGAGGCCCTCTTCGGCGCCCCGCCCCTGATGTCCGACTTCGGGTCCGAACTCGAGGGGATCTCCCCGGGCGACGGACACCGCCGGGAGCCCCTGACCGAGGCCCTGCCCTCCGCGGTGCGGCAGGTCCTCTTCCTGGCAAGCCTCGGCGGCAGGGACGATCCTGAAACGGACGGGAACGATCCCGTGTTCCCGCCCCTTCCCCGCGTCTCCTAGGGGCCCTTGCCGGCCGGATCGGACGCGGAATGATTCCGGCTCCGAGCCGCGGTGCTCGAGGCGTTGTGCTGACTTCTTGACATACGTCTGCATCAAAGTTAGCATATCTGCATGAGAACGACCTTGAATCTACCGGATCGGCTCGTCGCAGAGGCCAAGCGCAGGGCCTTCGCGGAGGGGACCACCCTGACCGAGTTGCTGACCCAAGGGCTGAAAAGCCGCCTGGAGCAATACTCGAGGGATTTCACCCTGCCGGTATCCAGGGCCGGAGGCGGCCTGGCCGCCGGGGTCGACTGGGATACCCTTGAGGCGGCGGAAGCGGCCGATAACCAGTACCGATGAAGCTCTGGGACGTGAACATCCTGGTGTACGCATTCCGTCCCGACAGCCCGCTTCACGGGACGGCTCGTGGGGCGATCCAGACGAGTCTCGATCGGCAGGAACCTTACATATTCTCTTCACTGGTCGCGGTTTCCTTCCTGCGCCTGGTCACGAACCCGCGTATATTTCGCAATCCCTCGGGCTTGGAGGAAGCGTGGCGATTCCTCGATCTGCTGGAATCCCATCCGGCGGCTCTCCGGGCGGAAAGTGACGCCATGACCTTCGGCATCTTCAAGCACCTCAGCCTGGTTTCGGATGCCCGGGGCAATCACATCCCGGATGCCTGGTTGGCGGCCACGGCCATGCGCCACGACGCGGCCCTCGTGACCGCCGACCGGGGTTTCAGCCGCTGGGCGGGGTTGAAG